>CBIMJO010000084.1:0-14131 GCA_966244135.1 uncultured Actinocrispum sp.
ATCGTCCCGATCCGCAGGGCGACCCTGACCTCCGGCCACGCCTCGGCGACGACCGACCGCACAGCCGGCGGCAGGTCCGCAGTCAGCTCCTGAGCCCGGCGCCACACCGCGACCGATGGACCGAGCCGTTCCCGCGCGACGGGCAAGGCCCACATCACGTAGTCCTCGGCATCGGCGACGACGCGGGAACGCAGCGCGGGCAGCCACTTCTCCCGCGCGAGCACCGGTTGCTGAGTGAACCGCAGCACGCCCAGCGCCATCATCGTGCCGCGCACCCGCACGCCGGCCGGGCTGTCGCCGATCAGCTCCGGCAACCCGGTACCGGCCACCGCTCGCAGCGGAGCCGCGCCCATGATCATGCGCCGACCCGAGTCGACCACCCGCACGTCCGGCAGATACCGGCCGCGAACCGCCGAACCGATTCCGTCCGCGCCGACCAGCACGTCCGCCGAGTCCGTGCTGCCGTCGGCGAACCACACTCGGACGGTGCCGTCGGCGCGCCGCTCGAACCGCGTGAACTCCGCACCGAACCGCACCACGTCCTCCAGCCCCGTCAGCAACACCGCCCGGAGCAAGGGCCGGTGGACTTGCCGACCCGGCCGCGCCCGGCCCGCCACGCCGTCGGAAGGCTGGGCGCCCACGACGGTAAGCTGTCCGTCCACTTCGGACAGCATCAGGGTCCGCACACGCGGACCGCCCATGGTGGCCGAGACCATGGCGGCGTGCGCCGGCGGCAGGCACGACCGCAACGCCGCTGTACCCCGGTCGTCGACATGCAGGCTCACGCCCTGCGGCCGCCCCAGCGCATCGTCCCGCTCGTGCACCGCGACGTCGATCCCCGCCCGGCGCAGCCCGTGGGCCAGCGTCAACCCACCGAGACCAGCGCCGACCACGATGACCCTCATCCCCCAGCTCCCCTTTCTTCACCAACCGATGAAGAACACGCTACGGCAGATCCCGGGGAAACTCCACCAAGCGGTGAAGAACAGGTGTTAGGCTTCGGCGGTCATGACAGAAGACGACACCCGCAGTGGCCCCGGACGCTGGCGGTCCGGCGCGGAGAGCAAGCAGCGGATCCTCCAGACCGCACGTGAACTGTTCGGTCAACACGGCTACGGCGCCACGACTGTGCGCGCGATCGCCACCGCGGCGGGTGTCGACCCGGCGATGGTGTTCTACTTCTTCAAGACCAAACAGGGCCTGTTCAGTGCCGCCATCGACATGCCCGGCAACGTCCCGCCCGCCATAGAGTCGATCTTCACCGGCGGCGACCTCGACACCGTCGGCGAGCGCATTGTCCGGATGCTGCTGGAGAACCTCGACAAGTCCGACCGCACTCCGCTCGTGATGCTGACCAGGTCGGCGCCGACCGACGCTCAATCCGAAGCGCTGCTGCGCGAGTTCATCGACCGGGAGATCACCGACCGGCTTGCGGCGATGCTCGGCACGCCGGACGCGGCACTGCGGGCGGCCATGGTCAACGTGCAGATCCTCGGTCTCACCGTCGCGCGGTACATCATGCGGATCGAACCGATCGCGTCCTCGTCCGTCGACGAACTAGTCGACAGGTTCGGCCCCCTCGTGCAGTACTGCCTGACCGGACCAGCAGCGTCATCGTGAATGCGATGCGCCAGCCGCGGGCCTACTGTCCAGGGACTCGATCGGGCCCATCGGTACGGTGTCCACATTCGAGTGTCGCGGCTCGATCCACAAGCTGGAGGCCTGATCCCATGAGTGACGTCGACCTTCGTGCACAGGCAGATGATCCAGAGGTGATGCTGGCGCTGGCCCTGCGGCTGGAGGATGAGCTGGACGGGTACGGCGACAACCCTGACACCGAGCAGCAGATCGAGAACCTGCTGCGTGGGGCGGCCAAGCATGGCCTGCCGCGAGCGCTGGCCGAGCTGGGGTCGTTCCTGTGGCTTGTGCGCGAGGACGACGAGGAAGCCGTGTCGTGGCTACTGCAGGCCGCCGAGGCCGGTCGGGCTGACGCCATGAACCTGTTGGGCGACGTCCACGACTTCCGTGAGGAACCCGACGCCGCGATCGCCTGGTACACCAAGGCCGCCGAACTCGGCGACGAACAGGCCGCTGCGAGCCTGGCCGCACTCCGCGACATGTGACGACCTCGGACCACGCCCAGGGGCGCGCCGGCCTTCACTGTCCATTGTGGTCGGTTCGCCCGGGTGCGGTCACTGGCTCCGAGCGAGATGGTCCCGGCAGTGCGGCGCCCCGTGAGCGAACCTTCCTGCGTTGCAACGGGAATGCCTAGCCGGAAAGCCGAACCAGCCATTGGCGCGCATCCTCAAGGCCCTTCTCGTTGTCCGCGCTGCTGGCGACTCCAGTCAGGTCGCTGGTGGTCAGCCGGCGGGCGAAGTAGTCGGCCTGCACGGCCCAGCGGAACCGGACCATGGTCAGCAACCCGTGCTCCACCTCGGCCTTGGTGACGACTCCCCGCTCCAGATAGGTCTCGATCAGGCAGTCCGCCTGATCCGCACCGCCGACATACATCACGGCCGAAGCCAGGTCGTACAGGAGTGGACCGCGGATCGCCGCGCTCCAGTCGATCAGCCCACAGACGCCGGTCGCGCGGTTGAGGCGGAAGGCTTCCGGAGCCGGATCGCAATGCAACGGACCCCAGGAGAACAAGCACGGATCAACCGCTTCGTACGCGGCCACAGCCGCCGCGACGGCGGGCTGGACCCACGAGCGGACCGACAGATGCGCAGCGTGGACATCGACCCAGTGGAACTGTTCAACCGGCGGCGCGGACACATCCCGTAGCGCTTCATGAACACAGCTGAGAGTCCGGCCGATCAACCGCTGATCACTTGTGGTGTTCCCCGACAGTTCCTCGCCGTCAACCCAGCTCAGCAATGCGAGCGGAACCCCGTCGACGTCAACGACGATGTCGCCTTCCAGAGTCGGCAACGGTGCACCCGTGGGAACTCCGGCAGCCTCGACATGGCCGGCGATGGTGAGGCCGCCCATGAAGGACCGGCGCGAACCCGGTGCGACGGCCTTGGCGACCCAACGCTCACCGCCCGCGGTAACGAACCATGTCGCCGAGTTCATGCCACCGTTGTGGGCCTCCACCGTCGCACCGACGACGGCCCAGCGGTCCACCAAACACGACTGCAGCCTTTCCTCGCTGATCATCCGCTGAAGCCAAGCAGCAATGACTGGAACTGGCGACCAGTTTGTCGCCACGGGAATGTACGCGGCGTTAACCGATCATTGGCGCTCGCCATCCGTACTTGTCGGTGAAAGTCGTGCGGTCAGCCGTCGTCGCGGCAGAGGCAGAAGGGACGGCCGGCCGGGTCGAAGAGCACTCGGACGTTGTCCTGTGGCTGGTGGGTGGCGACCGAGGCGCCGAGCGCGACTGCTTCGGCCACTGCCGAGTCGAGGTCCGCGACCTGGAAGTCGAAGTGCATCATGGGGCGCTGCTGCCCGTCGACGGGCGGCCACACGGGGGCCTGGTAACCAGTGGCTTGCTGGAACACGACGTAGATGGATCCCTCGGGAGCGGCGAGGATCGTCGTGCCCGGCTCCTCGTGACCGATGGGCCACCCGAGCAGTTCGGAGTAGAACCTCGCCAACGCGCCCGGGTCGGGCGCCTCGATCGCGGTTCCCCACCACATGCCTTTCGTCCGAGATCGCACCCGTGCACCTTCCAAGTGGCTGTCGTCGCCGGTCATGCGGCACTGTAGAACCCATTGCGGACGTTCCGCTTCCGGAATCCGAGCCGCGGCCTCACGCCCGGAACGTGCGGCGGTAGGCGTCGGGCGATACGCCGATCGTGCGGTGGAGGTGGCGGCGCAGTGACGTCGCGGTGCCCATGCCCGCGGCCGAGGCGATGGTGTCGGCTGTGGTCTCCAGCAGCTCCTGCGCGCGGCGGATTCGCTGGATCAGCAGCCACTGCAACGGGGTGGTGCCGGTTGTCGAGCGGAAGTGGCGGGTCAGGTGGCGTGAGCTCATGTTCGCTTGGCGGGCCAAGTCCTCGACGGTGAGCGGCTGGTCCAGCCGCCGCATCACCCACGGGAACAGCTCGGCCAGGGGATGGCCGTCCTGGGCGGGCACCGGTGTCGTGACGAACTGGGCCTGTCCCCCAGCTCGGTGGGGCGGCACGACCAGGCGGCGGGCGACCATGTTGGCGATCGCCGAGCCGTGGTCGCGCCGGACCCCCGTTGCCCAGTTGCTGACGGTCACGGCCACGGTGCTCGGCCTCTGGGGCTGGAGTGGCATGCTCAGCGCCCCGCGTCGGCCAAGCGTTCGGACATCGAAATGACCGCAGTGCCACGGCTGGTCATTGATCTCACCAGCGGTGTGGCCCAGTGGCGGCAAGTACGTGATCAACTCGCGCTGCTGATCGCCGGCGGTCAACTGGCGGTGGGCGCCCAGTTGCCCACGATCCGGCAACTGGCCGGCGACCTCGGCCTAGCCACTGGCACCGTGGCACGGGCCTACCGCGAACTGGAATCCCACGGGGTGCTGCACACCGCACGACGGCGCGGCACAGTGATCATCGCGAAACCCGGCGATCTGGCGGCCGATCCATTCCGCGCGCTCACCGAGGAATACGTCAGCAAAGTTCGCGCACTCGGTATCAGCATCGACTCCGCGGTCGTGGCCGTGCGGGAGGCGTTTGACCGGGCGGAGTCTGAAGCAAATCCCACACGCCGATGAGCGGGGCTCAACGCCTCAGTCCAAGGTGGAATCGCAGGACATCCAGATGCCCTGTGCCCAGGACGGCTTCCGCGTCGATGAGCAGTGCGGACAGCTCCTCTGCGCGTGGTCCGGTTGGGGACGCGTACGCGGTTGCGGCATCGTGTATCAGCCAGTTCTTGAGGTCGGCATGGGCTTGGGTACGGATGGTGGGTGTGGGGTCGTTGATCAGTTGGAGGTCGACGCTGATCCTGGTCCACGTGTCGCGAGCGCGGAGAAGTTGGTAGGCCGCCATTCGCACGTGGTGTGGTTTTGTTTGGTCGAGCAATGGCCGTAGGGAGTGTTCGTCCAGTGTGGACGATTGTGGGCGCAGCGAAAGTGTTGCTTGCCGTGTCACTGACGACACAGGGTCGGTGAGCAGGGGCAGCAACAGGTGCGGCCACGTGCATCCAAGCCGTCGCAGTGCGCGGATCGTTTCCGCTCGGCCACGTGAGTTGGGGTGAGCCAGCCATGGCCGGAGCAGCGAGATATCGGAGTCGCTGCCGGTCTCGCCGAGGCCGGCGATCACCGAGGACGTAGGTGGCTGTTGTGCCGCAAGCAGTTCCCGGTATCGCGTGGCCGGGTCCACGCCTGCGCGGCGCGCGATTGCTTGCGCGGTCGCGCGAACGAGCGCACTGCGGTCAGGCAGTGCCTCGATGGCTGGGCTGATGTCACCCGCGGCTCCCAGGGCGTGCACGGCCTCGGCGCGGACCGCAGCCGTTCCGCTGGCGAGCAGCCGACGTGGGATTTCCTGGTCGCCCACAGCACGTGCCGCGCGGATGGCGGCTTCCGCACACATGGTCCGGATCGGCAGGTCGCTGTCGGTCGTCGCCGCACGCAGCATCTGATCGATGCTGAGCCGACCGGCGTCGAGGCCGATGAGGTGCGCGGTGCGTCTGACGCGCCGGTCCTTGGACGCCAACGCAGTGGCCAAGGCTTTGGGCGAACCGCCAGGCAACAGGGCGTCCACAGCGTCGGCGAGCCAGCCACCTGTCTGCCTTGCGCGCAAGGCAAGGGCAACCGGTGCGAGGAACGTGATCGCATCGTTCGGCGCGTTGTCGAGACAGCGCCGGCAGGCCTGGCGGGCACGGTCGCGGACTTCGGGTACCCAGTCCGCCGCGCGAAGAGCCAGCACCGGCAGCGCGGTGGGTTCGTCGCGTTCGGACATCGCGGCTACGGCCGCTTCGCGGACGTAGCCGTCCGGGTGGCAGGCGGCCAGCAGTAGATCCAGCAATCCGCGTTGATCATCGAGCAGGCGGCGAGTGACGGCACCGGCCCATTGCGGCCCGTGCCACCAGCTCCGGCGAGCGGAAACGTCCAGGGCGAGCCACATCCGTGGGTCCGCCGCGAGCAAAGCCTGTGTCGTGCCCGCGATCAGGTCGGTGTCCCCGTGGCGACTGATGGCGAGCAGCAGCAACGCGAGGGTTTCAGCGTCGTTGGCTAGTCCGCCGGTCGCCGCGACCACTGCATCCTGAAGGGCCTCGAGGGTGGGAACCACCTCCTGCTGGAGGTCTGCGACATCGGGCAGCTTTCGGAAGCGCCGCCTCAGCCGGTCGATCAACGAGTCGCTGAACGCACCCATACCTGTCCCCCACCCCAACGAACGCCTACGCGCTCATCTTCGCGGCAAAGTCATTCGTGGGCACGCGGATTTCCGTCCATGGTAAAAGCGGGTCGCTGTGGGATCGGGACGCGGCCGGCCCACCATCCGGCCGCGACGACCCCGGCCAGGCACACTGCCGCGAGGAGCAGACCGAGGTGCACGGCAGGGCTGCGCTCCTGTGGGTGGCCCATTGTCCAGCTGAGAACGGGTCCGATGTACGCCAGTCCGGTCAGCACGGCGGCGGCGATGACCACCGTCGTGCGCGAGCGGCGTAGTGCCTGCTGAGGCAGCGTGACAGCGACGGCGATGGTGACCATGCACAGTGAGAACAGCAGCCCGGGTTGGCTCGACGCGGAGTCTGGAGCGATGAATGTCCCCAGGCTCAGGATCGGGATGGACCCCAGGAGGACGAACAGAACACCGAGTGGAAGCCACACGGCCGAGCGCATGCGGCCGCCCTGGGCATGAGCCCGGCCGGCCGCCAATGTCAACCCAAGCAGCAACGCGAGCAGAGTGATCATTCCGGCCGTGATGAGCTCGCCGCCGACTGCCCGCCCGAACCCGGTGAGCGGCGCTGGCCGGATCTCCAACCCGTCGTCGGTGACCACCGGCGTGCGACGCCAGGTGCCGTGGACATCGCGGACCGCCAGCCCGTCCATGCCGTTGGCCACGAACACCTCGTGTCCCCCTGGGACGGCGCGGACCACGATGTCCACACTGGCGACCTCGGACGCGTGGGTCTCCCCGCCGGAGAACCGGTGCTGGCGCATGATGAACGACCACCGGCCGGCGGGCACTTCCCACGCCGTGTGCCAGGTGCGGCGGTCGTCAGTTGTTTCATCGACGCCGAGCAGGCGGCCGCCGCGCGGCTCTTTCTCACTGGCGTAGAGATCACCGCCACCGTGTACCCGGTAGCAGTGCGCAGCGTCGTCGGGCACGCATGCTTCGATCTTGCGCTGTGCTGGTTGCTGCTCGACCGATGGTGTCCAGGGCGAAGGCGTCCAGCTGTCGAGGCCTGACGGGGAGCTGTAGTCCCGTCCCCCCACCCTGATCACCACCAGAGCGTCCGTGCTGCTCACCGAGTCGACCGACGGGGGCCCACCGGCCGCCGAAGTGGCGCTGATCGCCAGAACAGCGAACGACGCCGCGACTATCACCCGGAACCGGGCAACCAGGCCACCTGGCAGCGGCGGGGCCGCCGACGCTCGGCGCCAGGCCCACCAGGCCAATCCCAATGCGGGCAACGCGACCAGGTCGCTCGGATCAGCCAGGATGACCGAAGGCCCGTTGATCACCGACCAGACCGCCGATGCGACCTCAGCACCCGCGGAGGTCAGCTTGACCGCAGCGAAGCCGACTCCGGTCACCAGCACTGCGGCCGCGGCACCGATCCGGCCGGTCAAGAACAAGCCGAGCAGCAGCCCGAGCGCAGGCGGTGCCACCACCAGTCCGGCGAGGTCACTGAGCTTGCCGGTGACGAGTCCGGGCCATGCCTGCTTCAACATGTGGTCGTTGAGTAACAGCACCGCCGTGGCCCCGACAGTCAGCGGATGCGCCACCCAGCGCAAGAACACCCCAGTTCGCATGGGGTACAGCCTGCGGCGCGGTGATCACGGTCGCGACACGGCTCAGCCCCAGATCAGCGCGGGCAACCGCTGGGAGGTTGCGGCTAGGTCGCGCTGCTAGTCCCGTATTCCGCACATGGGGACGGGTGAGTTGATCGGGCAGGTCGAGGACCTGTTCGGCCAAGGGCTCTGCCAGGGTGTTCGGTCGTGGATCAATGTGGACGACGCCGGGCACGGTATGTAACAGCGAGCATCGAGAAGCAGTTGGGTGCCTTACCGGTGATCGCCGACTACTGCCGTCGTCTGGACCTGGCCGGGATCATCGACCGAGCCTGCCCGATACGTGATCTGGCGGATCTGACCCACGGTCAGGTGATCGAAACACTCCTCGCCAACCGGTTGACCTCGCCGGCACCGCTGGTCCGGGTGACCGACTGGGCACGCGACCACGCGGTGCAGGAGGTCTTCGGCATCAACCCGGCTCTACTCAACGACGATCGGATCGGCCGCGCGCTGGACGCGATTGCCCCCGAACTCGACCACATTGTCGGATCTGTTGGTGCACAAGCGATCTCGATGTTCGGAGTGGATACTTCCCGGCTGCATTGGGACATGACCTCGATCTCCCTGTACGGGGCCTACGACCAGCCCGACGACGAGCATCCGGCACCGCGCTTCGGACACCCCAAGGACCGCTATCCCGACCTGAAACAGATCCAGGCCGGGATAGCGGCCACCGGCGACGGCGGGATACCGCTGTTTCACCGGACCTATGACGGCGGCGCCGCGGAAGTGGCCCAGGTGGTGGGTGCGATGACCGAACTGCAGAAGATCGCCACACCACGCGAGTTCCTCCTGGTCGGAGACTCAAAACTGGTGTCCTACAACAATGTCTCAGCGATGATCGCCTCGGAGGTCGGGTTCATCGCCCCCGCGTCGAAGGCCTACACCCCAGCCGCGACACTGGCCGCGCTGGACCTCGCCTCGGCCACCGAGGTCGACTACGTCGCGCAACGCGACGCGGGCAAACCAGCCGCCGAACGTGGCCGGTGGCGAGTCACCGAGGACACCATGACCCTGGCGGGCAAACGCAAGCGAGACCCCGTACTCACGTTGCGGCGGGTGTTCGTGCACTCCACCGCCCGAGCACACGCCGCGGGCAGCGCGCGGGCCAAGAAACTCGACCGCGCCACCGACGACCTCGACCGACTGGTCCGCGGGCTGGGATCCCGGCACTACCCCGACGAGAAAAACGTGACCGCCCGGATCACCGCCATCGCCTCCGCCCGCCGGGTCACCGCCTACCTGCGCACCCAGACCGGGACCGATCCCGCCACCGGCAAACCCACCCTGGCATGGTGGTTCGACCAGGCCGCGCTGGACACCGAGACGGCCACCGACGGCTGGTACGCGCTGCTGACCAACCTGCCCACCGACATCGGCCCGGCCGAGGTGCTGACCCGCTACAAAGGCCAAGAAGTTGTGGAACGCCGATACAGCACGATCAAGGGCCCCTTGGCGGTAGCGCCGATGTTCCTGAAGAACAACCGGCGCATCGCCGCTCTGATCACCGTGATCTGCCTGGCACTACTGATCTTCTGCCTGATCGAACGCCAAGTCCGCCAAGCGATCGCCCCACAGAGCACGCTTGACGGGCTCTACGTCGGACGACCTGCCAAACCCACTGGACGGCTCATCTTCGAGGCCCTGGCCCGGCTCCGCCTGATTCCCGCCACCGGCGGACAACCACCAGGCATACCTCAACCACCACCACTCCAAGCCAGGCTGCTGGCCCTACTCGATGTCGACCCCACCAGACCACGATGATCAAATAACCATCCACTCGACAACCACCCAGAGTTGATCAACCCACATGTGCGGAATACCCGGCTAGTGGGCGATGGGTTTGAGGATGGGGTTGGTGGGATGGGTGAGCCAGGTGCGGAAGGTCATCAGGTTCGGGTGGATCGCGCGCAGGGCGGGGATGTCCGCCTGCCAGATGTGCTCGTCGATCAGGGACACCGCGCGGCGGATGGTCTCGGCCGGGACGTTGCGTTTGGCGGCGAACTCGTCCGCGCCGTCCTGGTGGTAGGTGATCGGCCGGCCGAGAACGTGGCTCAGCTCGGCGGCCATCTGGGTGTGCGTCAGGTCGTCGCCCGCGAGCTCCCATGCTTGGCCCGCATGGGTTTGCGGGTTGATGAAGGCGTCGGCGCCGAACCAGCCGATGTCGTCGCCCGCGATGACCTGTGTGGGGGTGGCGGCGTTCCACAGGTCGTGGATCTCGCCGGTCTCGAGGTCCAGGCTGCTGCGGAAGTTGTCCATGAACTTCACCGGACGCAGGAACGTGAACGGGATCCCCAGCGATCGGATGTGGGTCTCGATCTGCAGCTTGTTGTTCCAGCTCGGCAGCCCGGTGATGCGCTCGACGCCCGCGACCGACGTGTACACGATGTGCGCGACGCCTGCGGCTGCTGCGGCATCGGCCACCGCTAGGCCCATGCTTACCTCGTCCTCGGCGGCGGGCTGGACGCTGAACACACCGTCCACTCCGGACATCGCGGCGTCCAGCGAGGCCCGGTCGGTCATGTCGCCCACGACGAGCGTGGCACCGAGCGACTCCAACGTCTTCGCTGCCGGACTACCGGTATCGCGGACGAG
This sequence comes from uncultured Actinocrispum sp., assembly GCA_966244135.1. Taxonomy (GTDB): domain Bacteria; phylum Actinomycetota; class Actinomycetes; order Mycobacteriales; family Pseudonocardiaceae; genus Kibdelosporangium. The sequence goes on from CBIMJO010000084.1 coordinate 10,531, forward strand.
GGCGCGGACTTCACGGCCGCGGTGCAGCAGGTGGCGGGCGGTGGCTCCGCCTTGGGTTCCGGTCGCACCGGTCACCAGGATCATCATGTCCTCCTCAGGAACAACACAATGGCGAGTAGTGCAGCGCCGGCGAACGCCGTGCTGACGATGAAAGGCGTGCTGAAGTCGGTGGCGGCGGTGACCAGGACGGCCAGGCCGATGGCGCCGCCGGTCTGCTGCAGGGTCTGGGTGGCTCCCGACGCGGCACCGGCGTCCTCGGGCGGGATGTCGTTGAGGATCGTCATGTTCAGCGGGACGAAGCTGAACCCGACGCCGACCCCCAGCAACAGCGTCGGGCCCAGCAGACCAGTGAAGTAGCCCGTCGATGGCGTCAGCGCGGTCAGCCACAGATCGGCGACGATGATCAACGCGATGCCGCACATCACGAGCCGGGCCCGGCCCAGCAGCGGCACCAGGCGCGGCATGAGCCGGACGACCACGATCATCGCCGCGGGCAACGGCACCAGCGCCAGCCCGGCCACCAGCGGAGAGAACCCCAGCTGCCGCTGCAGGAACTGGGTCAGGAAGAAGAACGCGCCGAACATGGCCGCGGGCAACAGCAGCATCGCCGAGTACGCCGCGGAGCGAGTCCGGCTGGCGAACAGACGCAACGGCATGATCGGTTGGGCCGCACGGGATTCGGTGACGATGAAGACCGCCAGCAGGACCACACCCGCGATGAACGCGACGAGGGTGCTTGCCGCGGACCAGCCGTCGGTCGCCGCCGAGATGAACCCGTAGACCAGACCGGCCGAGCCCAGCGTCGAGGTCACCGCGCCGGCCAGGTCGAACCGGCCCGGCACGCGGTCGGTCTCGGTGATCACGATCGGGGCGAGCAGCGCGATGGCCACGCCGATGGGCACGTTGATGAACAGCGCCCACCGCCAGGACGCGGCGGACATCACCAGGCCGCCGATGATCATCCCGATCGCCGAGCCCGAGCCGGAGACCAGGGAGAACATCCCGATCGCGCGGTTGCGGCCCGGGCCCGCGGGGAAGGTGGTGGTGATCAGCGCCATCGCGCCCGGAGCGGCCAGCGCTCCCCCGACGCCCTGGATCGCCCGTGCGGCCAGCAACCAGCCCGCCGATCCGGCGAACCCGCCGGCCAGCGAGGCGACCGCGAAGATCAGGACCCCGGTGACGTACACGCGGCGGCGGCCGAGGATGTCGCCGGCCCGGCCGCCGAGCCGCAACAGGCCGCCCACGGTCCGGAGGTACGCGTTCTGCACCCACGACAGACCGGCCGCGCTGAACCCCAGGTCGGCCTGGATTCTCGGCAGCGCGATGGTCATCACAGTGGCGTCCAGGACGATCATCAGCTGACAGCTGACGATCACCGTCAGTGCCAGGCCCGGACTGCGGGTGCGGGGTGGTGACACGGAGGTCGACATGGGTATGGCCAGCTCCTTGCGCGACAATGTGATCAGAAAGGACCCCAGCGGCCTTAAACGGGGAGAGTCCCCGGTTACGTCGCCTACGATACGGAGACTGTCCCCGGTTGGCAAGGGTGTGGTGGTGGATGACGATCGGACCGGTCCGTCCGATGCGCGCGGACGCACGGCGCAACTACGAACGCCTGCTGGACGCGGCCAAGGCGGCGTTCGCCGAGCACGGCACCGAGGCGCCGCTGGATGACATCGCCAAGCGCGCGGGTGTCGGCTCCGGCACGCTCTACCGGCACTTCCCGACCCGGCTGGACCTGATCGAGGCGGTGTTCCTGGAGCGGATCGGCACGCTGATGGACGCCGCGAAGGAGTTCGAGCAGCGGCCGGACGGGTATCAGGCGCTCGTGGAGTTCCTGAAGCGGACCATCCAGCACTCCACCACCTATCGCGGCCTGGCCAAGGCGCTGATGGCGGCGCTGCAGGACCGTGGGTCCGAGGTCGCCCGCTCCTGCCACGCGCTGGTCTACGACGCGGGCGAACGGCTGCTTGACCGGGCCAAGGCCGAGGGCAGTGTCCGCGCCGATGTGGATCTGCGGGATCTGCTCAAGCTGGCCAACGGGATCGCGCTGGCGGCCGAGCAGGACGCGGACGCCACGGATGTGTCCGACAGGCTGCTCGCGTTGGCGGTCGCGGGGCTGCGGCCGTGACATGATCGGGGTATGTCCGGCGACCTGATCCGCCAGCCACCCCGGCTCACTGAACCCGCCCGCCCCGGGCCGGCGCAGTTGCGTGCCGCGCTCATCCAGGCCGTGGAGCAGCTGCCCGCGTTGCCGCCCGTCGATCCGTCCGACCGGTACGGGATCCGCGCATTGACGGTGTTGTGGCTGGAGGCCGACAAGACCGAGCACACCCGCCGCGCCTATTTCGGTGATGTGGCCGCGTGGCTGGATTGGTGTGACCGCACGGGTTTGGACCCGATGGAGGCGCGCCGGGCCGATGTGGACGCGTGGAAGGCCACGCTCCTGGTCACCGCGCGCGATGGTTCGGTCCGCAAGGCCTCATCGTCCACTGTGGCCCGTCGGCTGGCCGCGATCTCCAGCTGGTACCAGTACATGGAGGACAACGACGTCACCGACCGCAACCCGGTGTCGGCGGTGAAACGCCCGAAGGTGGACCGCCAGTCCCCTTTTCCGGCACTGGCCGAGGCGGAGACGGCCAAGCTGCTCGACCACGTCGCCCAGCGCGCCGCCCGGCTGGGAACTGAAGCGGCGCACCGGGATTCGGCGTTGCTGTCGCTGATGTTCCACACTGGACTGCGGGTGTCCGGCGTGACCACCGCACAGGTCGAGGACCTCGCGTACGACCGGGGCCACCGGATCCTCTGGTACACCAAGAAAGGCCAGACCCGCGACTTCGTCCCGCTCGCCCCGCCCGTGCTGGCCGCGTTGGACGCCTACCTCCAGCTGCGTGCCCAGCGAGAGGGCGAGCTGTCCGGCCCGTTGCTGGTCACCGTGCCACACCCGCACGACCCGGCCCGAGCCGGCGGACGACCACTGACCCAGCGCGACGTGTGGCTCGCGATGCGCCGCTACGCCAAGGAAGCCGGCCTCGCCGCGGCCGACACCATCACCCCGCACACCTCCCGCCGGACCGTCGCCACCACTCTGCTGGCCAACGGGGTGCCGATCGAGAAGGTGCAGGACCTGTTGTCCCACAACGACATCCGCGTCACCCGCGGATACGACGCCGCTCGTCACAAGCTGGACTCGTCACCGGTCTACACCCTCGCGTCGGTGATCAGTCGTCATCAGCCGGAGTGAACACGATCGTGGTCTTGATCTCGGCGTCCTCCAGCGCCTTGGGCACCGGCACGTCGTAGCGGACGAGCTCGCGGAACTTCGCCCGCGGCAGATGCGCACGCCCCGGATCCCCGACCAGAACGGTGGCGCCGCGTTCCCGCAGCCGCCCGATGAACGGCATCATCCGCGCGGTCATCGCCTTGTCGTAGAAGATGTCCCCCGCCAGCACCACATCGGCGCCGTCCGCGTCACCGTCGACCATGTCGCCGAGCAGGGTCTCGATCGTGACGTCGTTGGCCTCGGCGTTGAGCCGCATCGCGTCGATCGCGAACTGGTCGATCTCATTGCCCACCACCCGCGCGGCGCCCGCCTTGGCCG
>CBIMJO010000085.1:0-14093 GCA_966244135.1 uncultured Actinocrispum sp.
GGAGTCGTTCTCGAGCTTGTCCGCGACGGCCTGGGCCCGCTCGCGGGAACTGTTGTAGTGCACGGCGACCCGGCACCCCAGCGCGTCCAGCTCGATGGCCAGCGCCTGGCCCAGCCCGCCGGAGGCACCGGTCACCAACGCGACCGGCGAGTCCGGGCGGGCCACATCCACAAACTGCTTCCGGCTCATGCCGACACACCGCCCCATCGAAGAAGGGTCGATCCCCACGTCATGCCGGCGCCGAAGCCGGCAAGCAGCACCAGCTCGCCATCCTTGAACCGGCCCTCGTCCAGCGCCTCGGCCAGTGCGATGGGCATGGAGGCGGACGCGGTGTTGCCGTACTTGTACAGGTTGGTGACCAGCCGCTCCGGCTTGAGGCCGGTGTGCTCGAGGATCGAGTTGATGATCCGAATGTTTGCCTGGTGCGGAACGAAGTGGTCCACGTCGTCCGCGGTGAGCTTCGCCTGCTCGAGCGTGGCGCGCACCGAGCGGACGGTGAAGCGGACCGCGTTGAGGTAGATCTCGTTCCCCTTGATCTCCGAGTAGTGCAGCCCCTCCTGGAACGAGGTCGCGGTGGTCGGCATGCGGCTGCCGCCCGCCTTGACCCGCAGGGAGTCCTGGCGCGAACCGTCCGCGCCGAGGTTCCAGGCGAGCATCCATTCGTCGGCGCTGGGCTCGATCACGATGGCACCGGCGCCATCGCCGACGAGGATGCCCAGGTCCCGGTCGACCGGGTTGAGCTGCGTGGAGTGCGTGTCCGCGCCGACGATCAGGATCGGCCTCGGGTCGATCTTCATCATCGCCGCGGCGAAGATGAGGCCGTAGATCCAGCCCGAGCACTCCGCGTTCACGTCGTGCGCGCTGCCCTCGATGCCGAGGCCGTGGTGCACGAACGCGGACGTGGCGGGAGAGAGCTGTTCCGGCGTCGCCGTCGCCACGATGAGGTGGGCGATGTCGCTGCCGCGCAGCCCGGCCTTCTCGAGCGCCTTCCGGCCAGCCTCGATGGCCAGAGTGGCGGTCGACTGGCCCGGTTCGATCCGCCTGCGCTCGTGGATGCCGCACCGGCTGACGATCCAGTCCTCGTCGATGCCGAACTGCGCCGCGAGCTCAGGGGAGGTGACAACGCGCTCGGGTACGGCGATGCCCCACCCGGTGATGTCGAAGCCGTTCACGGCCGGTTACGCTTCGGTCGGCTGCGCGGCCAGCGCGACGAGCTTCGCGTGCACCGTACGCAACGTGGTGGCGTCGTCGATGTCGCTGAACAGCGACTCGTCGGCGGGGATGTGCGGGTACTTGTTCTGGAAGCCGTACAGCCACTCCATCAGGTCCAGCGAGTCGATGTCCGAGATCTGCTGGAGAGCAGCGTCGACATCGACCTCAGCGGCACCCGACACGGCCTGCAGCTGCTCTGCCAGCTCCTCGACAGTGGGCAGTTCCATTTGCCTTGCTCCTCTCGAATGCTCCGGGCTCCGCGGTTGACGAGTCCCGGGGCTGCCGTTCTGGCAAGCAGTGAACAGCCTGGCGCGCAACGAGTGCGCAAGCCGCCGGCAGCCGCCCGGACGCCCGCCGCGGCGGCATAATGAGTGAACAGCCGCTGTGGCACCGGCTTTCGCAGGGCGTCCAAGCGCATGTTGCGCCGCTCTTGCAGGGCACGGGTTTTCCTCGTCACGAAATCTCCGCGCCCAACAGGAGGCACGCCGTGACGAGCACCGTCAACGACGAGATCAACAACAGGACGAAGGTCGGCACCGTCACCGGCGGGCAGCCGACTCCGCACGTCCAGGTCGCGATCATCGGTACCGGGATGTCCGGCCTCGGTGTCGCCATCAAGCTGAAGAAGGCCAAGGTCAACGACTTCGTGCTGCTGGAACGCGCGGGCGAGGTCGGCGGCACCTGGCGGGACAACACCTACCCCGGCGCCGCGTGCGACGTGATGTCGCTGCTGTACGTCTACTCGTTCGCCCAGAAGTCCGACTGGGGCGCCAACTTCGCCACGCGGCAGGAGCTTTTCGACTACCTGGTGGAGATCGCCGACCGCTACGGCGTGCGCCGGCACGTGAAGTTCCACCACGAGGTGACCGGCGCGCAGTGGGACGAGAAGCTGCGCCGCTGGAACATCCAGACCTCGCAGGGCGACTACACCGCGCAGGTGCTCGTCGCGGGCACTGGCTACCTTTCCGACCCGAAGCTGCCCGAGGTTCCCGGTTTCGCGGACTTCCAGGGCAAGGTCATGCACTCGTCCAACTGGGACCACGACTACGACCTCAAGGGCCGCAAGGTCGCGGTGATCGGCACCGGCGCCTCGGCGATCCAGTTCGTCCCGGCGATCCAGCCCGAGGTCGGGCACATGGACCTCTACCAGCGCACCGCCCCCTGGATCATGCCCAAGCCGGTCAAGGCCAATAAGGGTCTGCACGGGTGGGCCCTGAAGAACTTCCCTGGATACCGTGCCTTCCGCCGGGGCTTCAACAAGCACGGCCGGGAGATCCTCTTGTTCCTGTTCTCGCGTCCGGCGCTGGCCGAGAAGGCGGTCGGTGCCCAGGCGCTCAAGCACCTGACCAAGAGTGTCCCCGACGAGGCACTGCGGGCTCGGCTGACCCCGAACTTCGCGGTGGCGTGCAAGCGACTGCTCTTCTCGAACAACTGGTACCCGGCGATCCAGTCGGACAACGTGAGCGTCATCGACGGTGAGATCACCAAGGTGACCGCGAACGGGGTCGTCGGCTCCGACGGCAAGGAGCGCGAGGTTGACGCGATCATCCTGGGCACCGGCTTCCTGGCCACCAAACGGCCGATCGCCGCGCAGGTCACCGGTCGTGGCGGCGTCACGCTCGAGCAGCACTGGGACTCCGGTGGCATGAAGGCCTTCCGCGGGTCCACCGTGCCCGGTTTCCCGAACCTGTTCCTGATGCTGGGCCCGAACACCACGCTCGGCCACTCCTCGCAGAGCCTGATGATCGAGGCCCAGATCAACTACGTCGTCGAGGCCGTCAAGACGATCAACAAGCGCGGCCTGGCCAGCGTCGAGGTCCAGCCGGAGGCCGTCGAGGCCTACAACGCGGTGATCGAGGAGAAGCTGGTGGGGACCGCTTGGGACCCGCAGACGTGCAACAGCTGGTACGTCGACTCGACCGGGCGCAACCCGTCCCTCTGGCCGGCGAAGGTCAGCACTTTCGAAAAGGGAACGAAGAAGTTCGACGTGCAGGCGTACCAGGTGGCCACCCTGGCCGGTGCGGAGAAGCACGCGAACGTCCAAGCGTGAGTCTTTGTGGAGGGGATTGATGAGCAGCAGCGCACACTCCCGGCGCAGTCTCCTGAAGGGGATCGGTGCCGGTGCGGTTGTGGCCGGCTGGAGCGCGGCAACCGGGGCGTGGGTAACCAGCAATGACGCTGCGGCAGCAACGTCAGAGCTTTCCTACACCCCGGTGCCGCCCTTGGACGGCACGTTGACGGCCACCCCAGGTGTCCTCGACGAGTTTTCCAAGGACTGGGGCGGGTTCATCACGGCGCGGCCGCAGGCGGTGCTGCGGACCGGGTCGGTGCAGGACGTCGTGAAGATCATCAACTACGCGCGGGCCAACCGGCTCAAGGTCGCGGTCAACGGCCGCAGCGGCCAGGCGCCGGACCTCGAGTCGCACTCGTTCTACGGCAACGCGTTGACCGCGGGCGGGATCTCCATCGACGGCAAGGGGTTCGACAAGATCCACAGCATCACCTCGTCGTGCGCCGTCGTCGGTGGCGGCGTCTCCCTCCACGACCTCGCGGCGGCCACTTTGGACCGTGGCCTGATCGTTCCCTCGCAGACCGACTACATCCGCCTGTCGGTCGGCGGTGTCGCCAGCGTCGGCGGTTTCGGTGGCACAGTGCACAAGTTCGGGCTGTTCTCGGACACCATCGACGAGATCGAGGTGGTCACCGGGGACGGCCGGGTGCTGACCGCGTCCGCCACCAACCGCCCGGACCTGTTCAACGCCGTGCTCAACGGCTGCGGCCAGGTCGCGGTGATCACCAAGGCGAAGGTGCGGCTGATGCCCGCGCCTTCGACGATCCGTGTGTACACCTTGAACTACAACAGTCTCGCGGTGTGGCAGGCGGATCAGGAGTTCCTGATGCGCGATGGCCGGTTCGTCCACCAGAGCGGGGGTTTCACGCCCAAGCCGGACGGATCCGGGTACTGGTACCAGATCGAGGCGGGGTTCCACTACTCGGCGCCAGCCAAATCCAACAGCACGGTGCCCAACGACGCCGCACTGCTGGCCGGGCTGCACGACGAGCGGGCCACGCTGGCCCAGTTCGACGCGCCGTTCCGGGACTTCGTCAACCGGGTGGACCCGTACGAGCAGGCCTGGAAGGAACAGGGCCTGTGGTCGACGCCACACCCGTGGCTCAACATGGTCGTGCCGGCGTCGAAGATCCAGTCGTTCGTCTCGTCGGTGTTGGCGGAGCTGCCTTTCGACGGGCTCGGCGGCGGCTTCTCCATCATGGCGCCGTTCCCGACCGCGCGGGTCAAGCACCCGTTGTTCGCGCGGCCGAACGAACCGGTCGCCTACCTGGTCGACCTGCTGCGCATGCCGCTGCCGGGCGACTCGACCGTGCCCGCCCAGCTCGCGCAGAACCGCCGGTTCTACGACCGGCTGGTCGCGGCGGGCGGCAAGCGTTACGTGATCGGCGCGATCCCCGGGATGACGCCGGCTGACTGGAAGCGCCACTTCGGTCCCGCGTGGGACTTCCTGGTGGCGGCCAAGCAGCGGTACGACCCGGACCGCATCCTCAGTCCTGGTTGGGGTTTCTTCGCCTGACCCGTCTGGTCCTGCTCGCCGTGGGACAAAGGGTGGGGGTTGGGGCCCCTAGGGAGGCCCCTTCCCTCACTCCACATGACCGAACTAGGAGGGCTCCGCAGTGAGCGGCTACGACATCATCGACGAGGCTTACATCGACTCCTCACCGGACCTGGTCTGGAACGCGCTCATCGCGGAGCTGAGCGGCGCGGAAGGCTTCTGGGTGCCGTTCAACACCTTCGAGGCCAGCGGCTCGCCGGACGAGCTGGGCAGCAAGGTGAGCTGGACGGTGCACCCGAAGGGCAAGGACAAGGGCGGCCCGAAGCTCAAGTTCACCTCCCGCACGGTCGCCGTCGACCCCGGCCGCCGGCTGACCGCGGAGTACTTCGAGGGCGTGTTCCGCGGTATCGCGGACTTCACTGTGACACCGGTGGACGGCGGCCTCGCCACCCGCATCGCGCTGCACTTCAAGACCCGGCCGCAGGGCCTGGCGAAGATCCTGGGCAAGGTGGCCGACATCGGCCAGAAGCACTCCGAGGCCACCCAGCTCGCGTTCAGCAACCTGGGTGTCCTGGTGGGCGGCCGCCACACGACCAACGGAGTCCACAAATGAGCGCCCCCACAGCTCCCCGGTCCCTGACGGTGAAGACGGACGACGAGGCTTCGCTGGTGGTGACCGTCCACGGATCCGGTGGCACCACAGTGGTTCTCTCCCACGGCTGGGCCGCCGCCCGCGCCGTCTGGGACGACGTCGTGTCCACTGTGGTCGCTGCTGGTCACACGGTCGTGACGTACGACCAGCGGGGGCACGGACAGTCCACTTTGGGCGAATCGCCGATCGCCATCGACCGGCTGTCGCAGGACCTCGAGTCGGTGCTGGCCTCCGTGGACGCCACCGATGCCGTGGTCGTCGGGCACTCCGGCGGCGGCTTCGCCGCGATGTCCCTCGTCGTGCGGGATCCCTCCCGGGTCCGCGGTCTGGTGCTGCTCTCGACGGCGGCCAACGACCAGGACACACCGGACAGCGAAGTGAAGCTGATGGGCAACCCGGTGTTCTCGTGGGCGATCCGCCGCGGGCCGTTGGGGCGCAAGATGATCAGCAGCACCGTGGGCCCGCGGATCTCCAAGAACGCCCTGGAGGCACACCGTTCCCTGTTCGCCGGGACCTCCAGGCACGTCCGGGCGGCTTGCTTCCGCAGCTCGCAGGGCATGGACCTCCGGTCTGCCCTGGCCTCCGTCACCCTGCCCGCGATCGTGCTGCACGGAACCGTCGACAAGGTCATCGACGCCTCCCTGGGCAAGGTCGTGGCGGGCACGTTGCCGAACGCCGAGTACAAGGAGATCTCCGGCGCCGGGCACATGCTCCCGCTCGAGTCGCCCGACGAGGTCTCGGCCGCGATCCTCGCGCTGGTCTGAACCCTAAGCCTCTCACCCGCGCTAGTCGCGGTTGAGAGGCTTTACCTTATCTTCCTTACCAGCCCGGTGTATCCGGCGAGCGCCAACGTCGCCAACGCCCACACAGCCGCCTGCAGCAACCAGATCGCACCCGTGAACCACTGCCCCGCGACGCTTGACGTGTCGAGATCGCATTTGGTTCTGATGCCGGTGCTGGCCAGCGGAAGCCCGCGGTCGACGCCCAGCCCGATGAGTTCCATTGTGGAACATTGCCCGGCCACCGTTGGCCGCTCGGCGGCGAACCGGTTCGGCCCAGTGGACGTATGCCCGGCCCACCACCCCAACGCACCCGCGAGCATCAGCACGAGCAGCAAGGTCAACGCCGTCCTGCGGGTCCGATATCCATACCCGGCAAGCAAACCCCACGCGGCGTGCGTGAACTTGCTCAGTGGCCCACCGAGTTCGCCACGTGCGCGGTGGTCACGCTGCTGGTCCATCAGGATCGTGCGCGCGTCGCCGTCATGCCCGGCCGCGGTGCGTGTCGCGGCAAGTTGTTGGTACGGCTGGGGCAGATAGGTCTCGGTATTGAAGCGCAACCAGTGCAGCCACCGCTTCCAGTCCACCCCACCGATGTCGGTGTACGTGAAGCCGTCGACGAAGAACTGCTTTCCCGGTTCGATCAGGTCCGGCGGGCAGATCACATAGGCGCAGCGAGCGCTGTCCAGGTTGAGCACCAGCGGATCGGCGCTGTCCATGCGCGCGCCATGGAAATCAAAGGCCCCAGTCACCTGGGCGCCCTTGAAGACAACCGCGCCCCGGCTCCCACCACCCGTGGCCGTGCATCCGCGATGGAAGGCGACCTGGTCGCCCACCCTGAGCCGCTCCGCTCGAATCGCCGGGACACCGGCACCGGCCAGCTCCACCCCGGTCAAGGACAGCGAACCGCCGATCTGGGCGCCTGTCAGATCCAGCGCGCCCGGCCAGTTCCCGCCGGTTATCACCACACCATCGAGAATGTTCAGCGAACCGTCCACGCGCAGTTGTCCCGCGCGGACGGCCGGGCCGGAGGTGTTGGTGATCCGGGCATCGGAGACCAGCACGAACCCCTTGATGTGGGCGATGGTCAGGTTCACCGCCCCGGCCCGGCCGGCGCCCGTCGCCGAGAACCCCTTGCGCAACCGCAATGCGCCGTCCACAGTGAGCCGCTCCGCGTTCAACGCGGGCCCCGCTGTGTTGCTCAGTGTCGCATCGCTGAACGACAGCGATCCGCCGATGCGGGCTCCCATCAGGTTCACCGCACCTCGTTCGCCGTCGCCGTGCACGGTGAACTTGTACCGAAGATGAAGCGCGCCATCCACTTGCAGCCCGCTGGCATAGAAGCCCGGCAGGTGCGTGCCGGTCAGGTCGATCCGCGGGAAGTGCGCGTTGTGGAACAGGGCGACCTCGTCAACGACACTGTGCCGCAGATACAGTCCCACCGGCGCCTTGATGTGCGCGACATCCAGCTTGCCGGTGATCCTCGCGTGCGAGATGCGGATCCCGTGCGGGTCGATCTCCCCATGCCGGCCCAGCAGCAGCTCGCGGATCACCTCGCCCCGGATCCGGTACTTCGGGTCCTCGGTGTCCTTCAGCTCGTCCGGGCCGAGGGTGCCGCAGGTGTACCAGACGCCGAGGCGGATGGCGTAGATCAGCTTGCGCTCGGTGTCCGTCAGGTCGATGAGCATGCCGGGATGGTCCACATCTGACATGTGGACATCCAGGCACGGCTTGTTACGTTGCCGTGCCTGGATTCGCCCGAATGGCGGTCAGTAGCGGTAGTGGTCCGGCTTGTACGGGCCTTCCACCTCCACGCCGATGTACTCGGCCTGCTCCTTCGACAGCTTGGTGAGGCGGGCGCCGACGGCCTCGAGATGCAGGCGCGCGACCTTCTCGTCGAGGTGTTTCGGCAGGGTGTAGACGTCCCGCGCGTAGGAGCCCGGCTTGGTGAACAGCTCGATCTGCGCGATCGTCTGGTTGGCGAACGAGTTCGACATCACGAAGGACGGGTGGCCGGTGGCGTTGCCCAGGTTCAGCAGGCGGCCCTCGGACAGCACGATGATCGAGTGGCCGTCCGGGAAGACGAACTCGTCGACCTGCGGTTTGATGGTGATCCGGCGGATGCCCGGGGTGGCCACCAGGCCGGCCATGTCGATCTCGTTGTCGAAGTGGCCGACGTTGCCGACGATGGCGTTGTGCTTCATCTGAGCCATGTGGTCGGCGGTGATGATGCCGAAGTTGCCGGTGGTGGTGATGAACAGGTCGGCCTTGTGCACGACGTCCTCGAGCAACACGACCTCGAGGCCCTCCATCGCCGCCTGCAACGCGCAGATCGGGTCGATCTCGGTCACCACAACGCGGGCGCCCTGGCCACGCAACGACTCCGCGGCGCCCTTGCCGACATCGCCGTAGCCGCAGACGACCGCGAGCTTGCCGCCGAGCATCACGTCGGTGGCGCGGTTGATGCCGTCGGCGAGGGAGTGGCGGATGCCGTACTTGTTGTCGAACTTGGACTTCGTGACGCTGTCGTTCACGTTGATGGCCGGGAACAGCAGCTCCCCGTCCTTGGCGAGCTTGTAGAGCCGCTTGACGCCGTTGGTGGTCTCCTCGGAGACACCGCGGATCCCGGCCGCGAGGCGGGTGAACCGCTGCGGGTCGGCGGCGAGGCTGGCGGTCAGCGTGCGGAGGATGATCTGGTACTCCTCCGGGTCGGTGTCCGCCGACGCGGGCACAGCGCCCGCCGCCTCGAACTCGACGCCCTTGTGCACCAGCAAAGTCGCGTCGCCACCGTCGTCGACGATCAGGTTCGGCTCGAACTGGAACAGCTGGTCGGTGCACCACCAGTACTCCTCCAGCGTCTCGCCCTTCCAGGCGAATACGGAGGTTCCGGACGGCGCATCAACAGTCCCATGTGGACCGACGACGACCGCGGCCGCGGCGTGGTCCTGCGTGGAGAAGATGTTGCAGGACACCCAGCGCACCTCGGCACCCAGGTCGACCAGGGTCTCGATCAGCACGGCGGTCTGGATCGTCATGTGCAGCGAACCCGCGATCCGCGCGCCCTTCAACGGCTTCGCGTCGGCGTACTCGCGGCGGATGGCCATCAGGCCGGGCATCTCGTGCTCGGCGAGCTGGATCTCCTTGCGGCCGAACGCGGCCAGCGACAGGTCCGCGACGGCGAACGACAACCCATTGACGGTCTGCGAACGAGACAAAGGGCACCTCCCTTGTCAGGAGGCGCCCTTGTCCGAGTACCGGATGGAGCCGAGCGTGGCGGACCCCCAAAGATCCGTTGCAGCGCCTCTCGGCCCACAACCAGGGTGACAGGAATCCGAAGCCGTTGTCAACCGACGTCGAAGTTGGCCATCATCGCCATGTCCTCGTGCTCCAGGTTGTGGCAGTGCATCATGTAGCGGCCCTTGAACCCGTCGAACCGCGCGAGCACCTCGACCGTCTCGTACGGCCGCACATCCACGGTGTCCTTCCAGCCCGCGTCCGACGGCAGCGGCTTGCCCGCCCCGCGCTTGACCACCTGGAAGTGCGCCAGGTGCAGGTGCACGGGGTGGTGGAAGTCACTCGAGAACCGCCACCGCTCGACCGTCCCCAGCCGCGGCTGCGCGAGGCTTTCCGACACGTTGAACGGGGATCCGTTGATCGTCCACATCGTCATCCCGTCGCCGGAGCTCGACCGGAAGTCGAACGTCCGGGTCGCCACCGCACTGTCCAAAGGAGACACATCCGCCAGCCGCTCCGGCAGCACCGAAGGCTTCCCCGGCCGCACCACCTTGAACCGCATGATCTGCCCGGTCCCGCCGGACTCCAAAGTATTCAGCAGGGTCACTTCGGTTCCCACCGGGAACACGCTGAAGTCGACGACCACATCGAACCGCTCCCCCGGCGACACCGGCAGCTCTGAGTGCCGGACCGGACGGCCGAGCAGCCCGGAGTCGCTCCCGATCTGCACCAACTGCCCCTGCGACAAGGACAACGAGTACCGCCGGGCGTTGGACGCGTTCAACACCCGGAACCGGTACAGCGAAGCGTCCACTTCGAACACTGGCCACGGCGCCCCGTTCACCAGGATCACATCGCCGAGCACGCCGTTGGCGAAAGCTTCCGTCACCCCAGGACCGTGATGGGCCGCAGGGTACACAAAGGACCCATCAGCGCCGAACGCCCGATCGCAGATCATCAACGGCACATCGTGATCCCCGCTCGGCAACCCCAGATTCTCCTCCTCCGGCGAGGAGACGATGGCCATCCCGGCAAGTCCGCGCCACACCTGAGGAGCGGTGTAGTCCATCCGATGGTCGTGATACCACAAAGTCGCGGCCCGCTGCTGCAACGGGTACACGTACTCCTTGGTCCCACCGGGAACCACGAGATCCGTCGGATACCCATCGGACGACGTCGGCGTCACGCCACCGTGCAGATGCGTCGAAGTCGGAACGTCCAAGGAGTTCCGCAGCTGCACAATGGCCTGGCGGCCCGACCGGAACCGGAACAACGGCCCCGGAAAGAGACCGTCATAACCCCAGACTTGAGTCTTCACCCCAGGAAGGATCTCCACATCGGACACTCGCTGGACCACCGAGTAGTAGTCGGTGTCAGCGGTGATCCGCGTCGGCCGCGCAACGGTGGGCAGCGGCAACGGCACAGCGAAAGGCGGCGGCAGGCGCGCGCTCGTCAACAGCCCGCTGGCCGAAGGCCGGTTCACCACAACGAAACCGGTCGCCCCCACGACCGCGGCCCCGGCCAGCAACCCCAGAAATCCCCGGCGCGTGGTCACGACCGCTCCTTGCCGTACCCGAAGGCGGTGGCCAGCAGCCGGAGTCCCATGGTGAACATGCCCACCCCCAGGGGTATGTGCAGCCACAGGACCCGGCTCCCGCCCAACGCCATCTGCGCGATGGTGACCACGATCGCGATCACGCCAAAGAGGATCAGCCGCCCGGACGCCTTGTCCGCCACCACCAGCACGACCGACGCGAGCACCCAGAGCACCGCCGAGAAGAGCACCACGGCCGCGGTGACCTGGTGCATGGTGAGCATGCCGAGGTCGCCGGTGACGAACAGGCCGGCGAGGACCGCCTGGGCGAACACGGCCAGTGCGAACACCACCCCGGCAAGCCGTAACGCCCACAGCGCCACGGGTCCCACCACTCGAGTTCTTGTCATAGTTGCCACGACAGCGATCCTGGTGCCGGGACACCGCCGAGCGCGTCGCACGTGGGAAGACAAAACGCCATACTCCCCGGGGAGTACCCGGCCGGGTGAGCTACATCCGCAGCGGTACTGTGCGCCCGGCATGATCGGGCTACGCTGCGATGGTGGGGAAGTTTCGCCAGGTCGCCGTGGACTTCGGGCCGGGTCTCGCGGTCGTGGTCCTGCTGGTGGCCAACACGGTGCTCGCGCCGCACGACGCTCCGCCGCTGATCGTCTACGTGCTGTTGGTCGCGGCGTCGATGTCGCTCGCGCTGCGCCGGTTCTTCCCGGTCGCCGTGCTGCTCTTCACCGAGATCAGCACGTTCACGGTGTACGTGATCGACCGGCCGGACGTGGCGGTCGCGTTGCCGGTGCTGTGCGCGTTGTACGCGATGATCCGGCTGGGTCCCCGGATGGTCGGCATCGCCAGCGCGGTGCTCTACCTGGCCGGCCTGATCGCCGTCAACGTGGCGATGGTTCCCGGCCACCCCAGCCGCGAGGACCTGCAGGCCCGGTTCCTGCTGCTGGGCTGGTTCGTCGCCGCCGTCGTGCTCGCCGAGGCGGCCCGGCTGCGCGAGCGCCGGGCGGCCGAGGTGTCCCGCGGCCACGAGGAGACGCTGCGCCGCCGGGCCGGCGAGGAACGCCTCCGGATCGCGCGCGACCTGCACGACTCGCTGACGCACAGCATCTCGGTGATCAAGGTCCAGGCCGGAGTCGCCATCCACCTGGCCCGAAAGCGCGGCGAGGAGGTGCCCGAGTCGCTGGCCGCGATCCAGGACGCCAGCCGGGACGCCATGCGCGAACTCCGTGAGACCCTGGAGGCGCTGCGCGTCGAA
Source organism: uncultured Actinocrispum sp. (assembly GCA_966244135.1). Classification (GTDB taxonomy): domain Bacteria; phylum Actinomycetota; class Actinomycetes; order Mycobacteriales; family Pseudonocardiaceae; genus Kibdelosporangium. The sequence continues at coordinate 12,251 of CBIMJO010000085.1, forward strand.
CCGGAGACCAGCGGCCTGGACCGGCTCGACGACCTGGTGGAGCGCGCCCGGTCCACCGGGCTGCCGGTCGAGGTCCACGTCAGCGGGCACAAACGCCGCCTGCCGGAGGACATCGACCGGGCCGCGTACCGGATCGTCCAGGAGGCCCTGACGAACGTGACCCGGCACGCGGGCGCCGCCACCGCCGCGGTCCACCTGACCTACGGGCGGACCGGGCTGATCGTGCGAGTCGACGACGACGGCGAGGCAACCCCTGAGCTGACGCCGATTCCCGGGGTGGGGCTGATCGGGATGCGGGAGCGCATCACGGCTTTGGGCGGCACGTTGTCCGCTTGTCCCCGTCCCACCGGAGGTTTCCGGGTGCACGCCGAGCTCCCGGTCGCATGATCCGCGTGCTGCTGGTCGACGACCAGGTGCTGATCCGGGCCGGCATCCGGGCCCTGCTGACCGCCGAGGACGACATCGAGGTGGTCGCCGAGGGCGCGAACGGGCAGGAAGCCGTTGACCTGGCGGCGAGACACCGGCCGGACGTGGTGCTGCTGGACGTGCAGATGCCGGTGCTGGACGGGATCGAGGCCACCCGCCGGATCTCGGCCACGCCCGGGCTGGACGACGTGCACGTGGTGATCCTGACCAACTACGGCCTGGACGAGTACGTGTTCAACGCTTTGCGGGCCGGGGCGTGCGGGTTCCTGGTCAAGGACACCGAACCCGCCGACATGCTGGCCGCGGTCCGGGTCGCCGCCCGCGGGGACGCGCTGCTTTCGCCCGCTGTCACCCGGAAGCTGATCAGCGAGTTCGTGAAACGCACTCCCCCGGCCGCTGTCCGCGGCCTGGACCGGCTGACCAACCGGGAGCGCGAGGTGATGGCGTTGGTGGCCAGGGGGTTGACCAACGACGAGATCGCGAGCGAGATGGTGATCAGCCCGATGACGGCGAAAACCCACGTCAGCCGGGCGATGACCAAGCTGGGCGCCCGGGACCGGGCCCAGCTGGTCGTGTTCGCCTACGAGTCCGGGCTGGTCAAGCCCGGGTCATGAGACCCAGATGCGCAGCGGCCCGGCGGTCCGGAAGCCGTGCCGCACCGGCTCGGTGACATCCTGCTCGTAGCCGACGACCGGCAGGCCGGGCCAGATCTCCGAGATCGCGGCCAGCACCCACGCCCACGCCGGTCCCTCCACATCGGACACGCCGATGGCGTCCCCGCTGTGGTTGATCACCGCCCGGGACTCGCCACACGCCAGGACCCGGACGAACGGGTCGTCGGGGTACTCGCCGGGATCGATGACCTGCCAAGGCAGGTCGGCCGTCACCTCCGCGGGATCATGGTAGATCCACTGCGCGTCAAAGAGAACGGAGAACCCGTGCGCGCTGAGATCGAGCGTCGCGAAGCTGTCCTTGACCGACGCCCCCGGCGACCGGTCGATCCTGTCCAGCACCTCGGCCTGCGGGGACAGCGTGACCGCGTCCGGGTAGTACATGGGTGTCCGTTGTGGACTCACCCAGGCGTCGTCGAGGAACTCCCCGTCGATCCCCCGCGCGCGGCAGACCGTGTCGCACCACACCGCATTGTTGTACGCGGCCAGCTTCATGAGATGGTCGAGCCGCTCACGGCCGGTTTCTCCCCGGTGCCAAGGTAGAAGATCCCCTTGATCGTCTCGAACCCGTCGCTGCGGTTGCGCCGCAAGGTCGACCCCTCGATGCTCATCGACCCGGACCGGTCGTTGCTGACGAAGAAGACCGCGCCACCGCCCTCGTTCGCGTGGTTGTCCTCAACAACCGAACCGGCGATGCGAACGGTGAACTTGTCGCCGTCGGTGTAGATCGCCCCGCCGCTGCCGCC
>CBIMJO010000086.1:0-14086 GCA_966244135.1 uncultured Actinocrispum sp.
CGCGTGCAGGCCGAACCGGGTGGCCAGCACGCGGTCGAACGGCGTCGGCGATCCACCGCGCTGCACGTGCCCGAGCACCACCGCGCGCGACTCCTTGCCGGTGCGCTGCGCGATCTCCTCGGCCAGCCAGGTGCCGATGCCACCGAGCCGGACGTGCCCGAAGGCGTCCTTCTCACCGGTCAGCAGCTTCTCCTCGCCACCCTCCGGCAGCGCACCCTCGGCCACCACGATGATCGGCGCGTACTCCCGCTCGAACCGCCGCTCGACCCAGGACACCACCTGGTCGACGCTGAAGTGCCGCTCCGGCACCAGGATCACGTTCGCGCCACCGGCCAGGCCGGAGTGCAGCGCGATCCAGCCGGCGTGCCGGCCCATCACCTCGATCACGAGGGCGCGGTGGTGCGACTCGGCGGTGGTGCGCAGCCGGTCGATGGCCTCGGTCGCGATGTGCACCGCGGTGTCGAAGCCGAACGTGTAGTCCGTCGCGCCGAGGTCGTTGTCGATGGTCTTGGGCACACCGACCACACCGATACCGTCATCGGTCAGCCGCTTGGCCACCCCGAGGGTGTCCTCGCCGCCGATCGCGACCAGCGCGTCGATCCCCTGGTCGGCGAGCACCTTCTTGATCTTGTCGACGCCCCCGTCGACCTTGTACGGGTTGGTGCGCGACGAGCCGAGGATCGTGCCGCCCCTGGTCAGGATGTCCTCGACCTGGTCCAGCCCGATGGGCTTGGACTTGCCTTCGAGCGGTCCCTGCCAGCCGTTGCGGAACCCGACGATCTCCCAGCCGTGCGCTTCGATGCCCTTGCGGGTCACAGCCCTGATCACCGCGTTCAAACCCGGGCAGTCGCCGCCACCGGTGAGTACGCCAATACGCATGGAGTGAAGGGTGTCACGCGCTGGATCGGTAAAGCAACCGACCCCCAGTTAACGAACCGGAAACCCTTCGCCCCCTCCCATTCCTCGGAACCGGCCACGGTTCGTGAGCACATTCCGTAACGAATCGGACAGCATTGTCGCTCGGAGTAACGGCGAGGAGATCGACAAAGACGCCCCAGGCGACCGCCTGCCGGGGAGGAAGAGATGACGATCCGACCATTGCTGGTGCTCGCCAGTGGCCTGTGCGCGGTTGCGCTGACCGGCTGCGGCAGCAAACCGGTCGCCACATCGGCGCCTCAGGCGACGACCTCAGTGCCGACCACGACCACCACCTCGACGACTGTCAGCACGCCGACGACGACCACGAAGCTTCACTGCACCGACTTCCCGGTCTCCTCGTACATCGGGCAGGCCGCGAGCCACTCGGATGACGTCAAGGCCCAAGGCTGGTACGTGACCCTCTACGGGGCCGGCGCGGCGGGTCTCGACAAGCTGGTCATCAAGTCGGTGGACAAGCAGGAGTTCGGCTGCGTCGCGACCTTCACGCTCGCCGAGGGCGATCCTCCGGCCCCGCCCGCGCCGCCGGAGCCGCCGCCGGCCCGCTGACCACTGTCAGCGACGGCACCTACCTGGTCGGCACCGACATGGTCGCGGGGTCCTACAAGTCGCCCGGCCCACCGGATGGCTGCTACTGGGCGCGGATGAAGGACGACGGCGGGCAGAAGATCATCGCCAACGACTTCACCGAGGGGCAGGCCCGGTTCACGGCGAAGAAGGGCGAGTTCGTGCGGGTCGCCGGATGCACCTTCACCAAGGTCTAGCGGACGGGGAATCCCCTGCGCAGGCGTTCGACCTCGATGATCTGCCACCGCGCGAGGTTGTGGCGGGCGTCGGCGAGGGCGTCGTGGGCGTCGGTCGGGGGGTTGGGCAGTGGGGGCTTGCCGACGTCTTCCCAGCGCTGGCGCAGGTCGCGGGTGAACCGCGGGAGCTGGCGCGGCAGCGCGGGCATCGCGCCCCAGAGCTGGGCCAGGGCGACGTGGTCGTAGGCGGCGAACCAGGCCCACAGCTCGACGTTCTCACCGTTGGGGCTGAGGAACTTCATCAGCTCCTCGCGGATGGTGGCCCGGCTGCGCCACGCCTTGTCGCCCGGGGACGGCAGCTTGTCCAGCACGTTCTCGCGGACCCACTGGCCGGCCTTGTCGGGGTCGAACTCGGTCGACACCGCGTAGAACTCCCGGCCATCCTCCGCGACGACACCGATGGACACCAGGTCGATCGTCACTCCGTCTTCGATGAACTCGGTGTCGTAAAAAAATCTCACCGACAGACCTTACCCAGCCCTCGTTTCGGGGACGCGCTCCACGTCGCGCTGGACCGGCACGTGGCCGTTGGTGGAGGGCTGCGCCTCCTTGACCTTCGCCGCGTACACGTCCACGTACTCCTGGCCGGACAGTTCCATCAGCGCGTACATCACCTCGTCGGTGATCGACCGCTCGACGAACCGGTCGCCCTCCATGCCCTCGTAGCGGGACAGGTCGATGGGCTCGCCGAACTTCACCCGGATCTTGGTGGGCTTCCACATCTTGGACCCGATCGGGTTGGCGATGTCGGTGCCGAACATGGCCACCGGGATGATCGGTACCTTGGCGGTCAGCGCCATCCGCGCGATGCCGGTCTTGCCCTTGTACAGCCGACCGTCCGGCGACCGGGTGCCCTCCGGGTAGATGCCCAGCAGGTTGCCCTCCTTGAGCAGCCGCACGCCGGTGCCCAGCGCGGCCTGCGCGGCCGACCCGCCGGTGCGGTCCATCGGGATCTGCCCCATCCCGGTGAAGAACCAGCGTTTGAGCGTGCCCTTGATGCCCGTGCCGGTGAAGTACTCCATCTTGGCGATGAAGGTCACCCGCCGGGCGGGGATCACCAGCGGCATGAAGAACGAGTCGGAGACCGCGAGGTGGTTGCTGGCCAGGATCGCGCCGCCGGACTTCGGGAGGTTCTCCAGTCCCTCGGCCTCCGGGCGGAAGAACAGCCGCAGGATCGGTCCCAGCAGGACGTGTTTCATCAGCAAGTACAGCACCGTGTAGCGCGCCTCCCTATTCCCGCCGAACAGCCTACGAAGAGTGGCCGGTCAGGCACAACGCAAGGCCCCCACATGTCGGTACGGGCGGGCCCCGGGAAAACAACGCGCAAAAGACAACGAAGTGACTGGCGCCCGGCGCGGCAGTCCGTGCGACGATGGCTAGTGAGACTTGGATGGACGAGGAGGAGTCGGGTGCAACTCTTCGGGACTCCGTCATGAAGGGCGGCTCGGACGGACCGGAGGACGTGGACGCAACCTTTGCGCAGATCGTCGCGGAGCTGGAACGCGAGGGTGTCGGCGCGAACGTGCCCACGGACCTGTCCGACCTGGCCGAGCTGACCGACGCCCCCGCGGCCGAGCAGGCCGAGCAGCAGGAGTCGGCCGCCGCCGCGGAGGAACCTCCGCCGGCCGCGTCGCCGCCTCCGGTGGCCTGGCGCGGCAGCGACACCGAGGTCGACTGGGCGTGGAGCACGGACGACGACCACTACGTGCCCCCGGAGCCGCCGCCCATCCCCCGGCCCAGCCCGTTGACGATCCTCGCCCTCATGCTGATGCTGATCGCGCTGTTCCTGCTGGTCGCGCCCAGTTTGATCGGCCTGGCCACGCGGGTGGCCACGCCCATCGCCCTGATCAGCGCGGCGGTCGGGATCGGCCTGGTCGTGCTGCGCATCCGGCAGAACAACTCCGACGACAGCGACGACAACGGCGCCCAGGTCTAACCGGGGTTGGCCGCGGCCAGGATGGCCAGCTCCGTCCGGTTGGTCACGGTGAGCTTGGCGTAGATGTGCGTCAGGTGGGCCTTCACCGTGCCGCGGCTCATGTACAGGCGCGTGGCGATCTCCGGGTTGGACAGGCCCTCGGCGACCAGCCGCACCACGTCCAGCTCGGTCGGCGTGAGGCTCGCCCAGCCCGCCTGCGGGCGGTTGCGCGGCCCGCGCCCACGGGTCAGCGCCGCCACCGCGTCGTCGAGCGAACGGGCCGCGCCGTCGTCCCAGAGTGACAAGAACTCGTCATCGCCAAGGTGCCCGCGCAGAGCCGCTATGACCGCCTCGTGCTCCTTCAGCTCAACCGGCGGCAACGGGTGGCCCATAGCCTCGCGCGCACTGCTAGCAGTCCCTAGCAGTCGCACGGCCTCCGCGTGATTGCCTACAGCCGCCTCAAGATGAGCCAACGCGTCGAGGCTACGCACGGTGTAGGTATGCACACGGACTTCACGGCGCAACGACAGTGCTTGGTGGTGCAAGTCGCGTGCGCGGCCTGGGTCGGTGTCACGGACCAGGAAGGCCTGCTCGTCCAAGGCGTCCGCCAGGATGTACGGCGACTTGTGCTCCTCGGCCAGCCGCAGGCCCTTGGCCGCGACCTCGGCGGCCTCCTCGAACCGACCCAGCAGCCGCAGACCCGCGGCCAGACCGGGATAGCACCGGGTCGCCGTCCAGTGCCGGGTGTCCGTGGTCATCCGCGAGACGCCCCGTTCGAGCCACCGGACCGCGTCGTCGAGGTCGCCGTCCCACAGGTGCAGCATGCCCATCGAGTGCTCGAACGCGACCGCGTCCACGTCCGGCGTCTCGTCGATGGACCGCACGATGCCCTCGAGCATCTTCAGGCCCGCGGCGATGTTCCCGGTCATCCCGGCGACCAGCGCGATGTTGGCGGTCATCGTGCCGACCGCGAAGTAGTCGCCGAGCGGCCCGACGATCGGCAGCAGGCCCTCCCCCACCTCGGTGGCGCGGCGCAGCTCGCCGGTCTCCAGCCCGGCCCACAGTTCGACGCAGTACGCGAACGCCGCGCAGAACCGGTCGCCACGCGCGGCACTGCGTTCGTACACCGGCCGCGCGATCGCGATGGCCTCCTCGTGCCGGTTGCGCGCGGTGAACGAGTAGGCCGCCATGATCGCGGCGAAGTCCTCCGTGAACGGGTCGCCGGACCGTACCTCCCCGGCCTCGCGCGCCACGGCCTCGCACTTCTCGAAGTCGGAGAAGAACGCGGTGAACGCCATCGCCGTCAGGCAATGGCCGCGCGCCACGTCGTCGCCGTTCTCGACGGCCAGCTCAAGGCCCTGCCGGGCGACCTCGTCGATGAAGACCATCCGCCCGCTCAACATGCCGAGCAGCGCGATCCCGGTCAGCAGACGGCTTTGCAGCGACGACCGGTCGTCGGGCGCGAGGTCGGCCGCACGGCGCAGGAACTCCAGGCCTGTGTGCACCTGGCCGGTGATGAACCACTGGCGTGCCATGGCCGCCGCCAGCCTGCGGCCACGATCGTCCCCTGTGGACAGTCCCCGGTCCAGGGCCGCGTTGATGTTGTCCTGCTGGCTGAGCAGTTCGCGGCGCCAGGTGTCCTGGTCTGCCTCCAGGCCCTCCTGCGCGGCCTCGACCTCGTGCAGGTAGTGGTCCAGATGGCGGTCGCGGATGGTCTCAGCCTCACCGGACACGCCGAGCCGTTCCTCCGCGTACTGACGGACGGTGTCGAGCAGCCGATACCTGACATGCCCGTCGTTCTCGCGGACCGACACCAGCGACTTGTCCACCAGCCGGCCGATCATGGCCAGTTCGCCGCCGCAGACGGCTTCCGCGGCCTGGAGGGTGAACGTCCCGGAGAACACCGCCATCCGCCGGAACACGGCCTTCTCGTCGTCGTCCAGCAGCGCGTGGCTCCACTCCATCGACGCCTGCAGCGTCTGGTGGCGCGGGATCGCGCGGCGCGCTCCGCCTGCCAGCACCCGGAACCGGTCGGCCAGCCCGGCCGCGATCTGCGCCGGTGAAAGCGCTCTCACCCACGCCGCGGCCAGTTCCACCGCGAGCGGGATGTTGTCGACCTGTTCGCACACCGCGCGGACATCGGTCTGGGTCGTGTGGACGTCGAAGCCGGGCGCGGCCAGGCTCGCGCGGTCGACGAACAGCTCGACCGCCTCGTCCTCCTTGAGCGAGGGCACCCGCCAGACCGTCTCGCCCGCGACACCCAGCGGCTCGCGGCTGGTCGCCATGATCGACACGTCCGGGCAGGTGCGCAGGACGGTGTCGGTCAGCGCCGCGGCCGGGTCGAGCAGGTGTTCGCAGGTGTCCAGGCACAGCAGCAGGCGTTTGTGCCTCAGCTGGGCGGCGAGGGCGTCGATCGGCGCGCTGCCCGGTTCGAGCAGGACGCCAAGCGTGGCCGCGGTCAGCCTCGGCACCTGGTCCGGGTCGGTCACCGGCCCCAGGTCGACCAGCCACACCCCATCTGGCCAGCGGTCCTTCACCCGGTCGGCGAGCTCGACCGCGAGCCGCGTCTTGCCGCAGCCCCCCACCCCGGCGAGCGTCACGAGGCGCCGGCCGGCCACCAGAGTGCCGATCTCGCCCAGCTCCTGCCCGCGGCCGACGAAGCTCGTCAGCGCAACCGGCAGGTTGTGGGCGGTCATACCCCGAATCGTAGCCAGCGGTTTTGCCGATATCGGCCACTTGGCCAATGTTCCGCGGCGGCCCGCCAGGCACCGTACCTGCATGGCTACAACCACCATCGCCCACAGTCAGGAGCGCCTCAACCGCGCCCTGGTCGACGGCGACTCCGCGGTGCTGACCGAACTGGTCGCGGCCACCTGCCGGATCATCGGGCCGAAGGGGTTCATCGTCGACAAGGACGACTGGATCAACGTGCACGCCAGCGGCGTGTACCAGCAGGTGCTGCTGCGCACGGTCGAGTCGGAACTGCTGGAGCACGGCGAGTCCACGGTGATCCGCAGTGACGTCCAGCAGTCGGAATGCGTCTACGCCGGGGAGCGGATCACCGGGTTGTTCCGCGTGCTGAGCGTGTGGGTCCGGTCGGGCACCGGCTGGCAGCTCGCCGCGACGCAGTACACCGCGATCTCCTGAAAGGGGTTTCTCATGGAAAAGATCACTTCGCTGGTGCAGCGCTGGGTGGACGCCGAGCTGGCCGGTGACGCGGCGGCGATGGACACGCTGCTCACCGACGACTTCATCGGCGTGGGCCCGGTCGGGTTCGTGCTGAACCGGGCGCAATGGCTCGGGCGGCACGAGTCGGGTTCGGTGCGGAACCACGAGTTCAGCGTGACGGACCTGCACATCCGCGTGTACAACGACACCGCTCTCGTCTCGGCGACCGAGACCCAGCGGACCACTGCGCGCGGCTTCGAGAACAACGGCTCCTTCCGCCTCGGCATCGTCGCCGTCCTCCAGGAAACCTGGAAAATCGCGCACATCCAGTTCAGCGGCCCCCTGATCGCACCCGGTGAGGTCCCCGACTTCGTCAAGGCCGGATCCGCCAAACCCTGACCCCACCCCGCCGCTCCCACGCACAAATCCCCAACCCACACAACAAAATCCCCCACCCACAACAAAATCCCCCACCCACCACAAAATCCCCCACCCACCACGGGGCTCCCCGAGGCCATTCTATCGGGGAATGGAGGGGTGGGGTGGGGTTGGGGCGTGTGAGTGGGCCGTTCGCACGGGGTTCGCTCGGATGGGTGTTAATCCAGTGCGGCGAGTTCGTCGGCGGTGAGGGTGAGTGTGCCTGCGGCGATGTTCTCTTCGAGGTGGGTTATTGAGCCGGTGCCGGGGATCGCCAGTACGTGTGGGCCTTGGTGGAGGGTCCAGGCGAGGCGGATCTGCGCGGGCGTGGCTCCGCGGGCGGCGGCGAGATCGGTGATGGCGGCGCTGGGGGTGCTGCCGTCACCGGTGTCGCGGCCGGAGCCGGCGATCGCGAAGAAAGGCACGAACGCGATCCCCTGCGCACGGCACGCCTCCAGGACGTCCCGGCCCGAACGGCGGTCGAAGGCGAACGGGTTCTGCACGCACACAACGGGAGCGACCGCCTGCGCCGCGGCCAGCTGAGCCACGGTCACGCCGGAAACGCCCAACGAACGGATGAGCCCCTCGGCCTGCAACGCCGCCAGTGCCGAGAAATGCGCCTCCACCGAGGTCTGCCCGCGGGACACGCGCAGGTTCACCACATCCAGGCAGTCCAGGCCCAGCTGCCGGAGGTTCTCCTCCACCTCGCCGCGCAGCTCCGCGGGCGTCGCCGGTGGATCCCAGGCGCCCGAGGCGTTGCGGCGCGGCCCGACCTTCGTCACGATCACCAGATCCTTGGGATACGGCGAAAGCGCGCTGTTGATCAGCTCGTTGGCCGACCGCGTCCGGGAGAAGTAGAACGCGGCGGTGTCGATGTGGTTGACACCCAGCTCGATGGCGCGGCGCAGCACGGCGATCGAGGTGTCCCGGTCTCGCGGCACGCCTTTGTGGAACGGCGCGGTCCCGGTGAGACGCATGGCGCCGAACCCGACGCGGCGAACATTGTTCAGCACTTACGCCAATCTAGCTTGAACGTGGCGCTGCCGTCGGTCGAGTCCATGGTCATCATGCTGGCCGCGGACTTGCCGGTCACCTTCAGATCCGCCTTGATGGTCAGCGGTTTGTGTTCCTTGCAGGTGTTGTGCACGACGGTCACCGGTTGATCGGTTGTCTGCCAGTCGCCGACCATCGGGCCGTCGAAGTTGTGCGGATTGTGGACAGTCGGGGTCAGGCCCGGGAAGAAGTAGCTGGTGCGCAACGTGCCCTTGGTGCCCGGGTCGAGGCTGGCGAACCCGCGGTAGTCGGTCTGAGCGATGCCGTAGGTGTACCCGTCCGGATGGTTGACCCGCAACGAGATGTCGCAGGTCTTGTGTCCCTCCGGCCCGTGGGGATGGACGATGAAATCGTTGTACACCACAGTGAACGCCTCGTTGTCCAGCGACATCGCGACCGAGGCGCTGCCGGGCGGGCAGCCTTCACCGGCCACGGACAACACGTCGATCGTCACCGAAGGCGGCGGCGGAACGACAAGGCTCAACACCAGCAAAGCAGCAGCGAACATGAGACCTCCTGCGCAGGGAGGTGAAAAATATCGCCGCCGAACCAGCCCGGATACCGCCGGAAGGCGTCAGTGCTTGCCGTTGACGACATCCCGGGCCAGCGCCGCGGCGCCGACGAGTCCCGCGTCGTCGCCCAGCTGCGCGGTCCGGATCCGGGCCAGCGGTCGGTATCCCGCGCCGGTCACGGCATCCCGGTAGAACTCCCGGGCATCGTCCAGGAACAACGGCGCCGACTCGGACACCCCGCCCGCGATCACGACGACCTCGGGGTCGTAGATGTCCGCGACCAGAGCCAGACCCTCGCCCAGCCACCGCGCCAGCTCCGCCATTGCCCGCAGTGCCACCGGATCCCCGTCGCGCGCGGCCCCGGCGACCTTTCGTCCGGTGATGGAACGTGCGTCGCCCGCGGACTCCCGCGCGAGCACCGTCGACTGCCCGGGATGACCGGCGAGCAGCTCGATCGCGGTCGCGCTGAGAGCGGTTCCACTGCAGTAGCGCTCCCAGCAGCCGGCCTTGCCACAGGAACACGGCCGTCCACCCGGGACAATGCGCAAATGCCCCAACTCGGGCGCAACCCCATGCGCGCCACGGAAGATCTTCCCGTCCAGCAACAGGCCCGCGCCGATCCCGGTGCCGATCGCGATCAGGCACGCGACCTTGGCGCCCCGCGCCGCGCCGTACCGGTATTCGGCCAGCGCGGCGGCGTTGGCGTCGTGCTCCAGCACCACGGGCAGGTCGATCTTGCGGGAGATGCGGTCCGCGACCGCGGCCCGGCGCCACGCGAGGTGCGGCGCGAACATGACGGTCCGCAGGTCGGTACTGACAAAACCCGCCACGGCCAGGCCCACTGCGGACACCTCATGGCGAGCCGTCAGCGACGAGATGACCGAGACGATGGCGTCGTTCAACGCCTCGGCACCCGATGGTGTGCCGACGCGGGCGGTGTCCACAATGGTGCCCCGGCGGTCGACCACACCGGCGCGCACGCTGGTGCCACCGATGTCGATGCCGATGGTCAGCATGGGAAACCGCGGCGAACCGGAATGTGTTGCACGCGTTGATTGTGTTCGGCCGGGGCCGGGGCCGCACGGGGAGGCCGGCCCGCGGGCTTGAAACCGGGCATATGCGGCACGCCGGGTTCCCACCGGTCGGCGAGCACGGCCCGCAGCAGGGCCACGATGTCCGCGGCCCGGTCCAAAGAAGACGCCGCCAGCGGGTTGGGCTCGCCGCGCACCAGGGCGGCCAGCGCGCACAGTGGACAGTTGGACGGCGGCCCGGTGTGCTCGGCGGCCACCCGGTCCAGGTAGGGGCCCATCCGCTCGGCCACCGCGTCCATCAGCAGCACGATCTCCTCGAGCAGCCGCGATCCCGGTTCGGCGGTCACGACAGGGCCTCCACGGCGGTCTCGAACCGGATCAGCAGGCCGTCCCCGTCCACGGCCGCGTCCACGACGGAGTACCGCCGCAGCACCGCGGGCAGCGGCACCAGCCTGCGCATCCCGTCGACGGTGACGGCGAGATCGTCCCCCACCCGCGCCAGGTCCACATCGGACGAAGCGGTCAGCGGAACCGCCACGCGCAGCAGGTAAGCGTCGCCGTCCGGCCGGATCTGCAGCAACGACTGACGGGACCCGGAGGCCACCAACGGATCCGTGCGCCCGTAGAGCGCGTCGGCCAGTTCCCGCAACGCATCCAGCCCGACCGGCTCGGCCGCCCGGTGCTCGACCACGTGCACGTCCAGCGAAGTCGACGCGCGAAGCTCGTCCAGGACGGCGTCCTGCTCACCACGCCGGGTCCGCAGCCAGGTCGCGGCCGGGCCGCGGCGCATCCCGGCCCTGGGCACGAGCCGGTTCGCGATCAGCCCGTCCACCCTGATGTCCCGCAACGCCAACGCCGACAGCGTCCGCTTGCTCTCCGCGACCACGAGCCGTTCCGGGGTTAGCACCAGCCGCACGCCGGTGACCTCCGGATTCGCCAGCAGTTCCCGCAGGTCGGACAGGTGCTCGGCGAGCCGTCCGACGGCGTCGGCCCAGCCCTGCCGCCCGGCGACCATCCCGCGCACCGACCGCGGCGGGAACGCGCGCTGCAGGTAGGTGGCGATGGCGTCGGGCAAAGCCAAGAGCCGCAACGTCTCCGCGGTCGGCCCGCAGTCGACCACCACGACGTCCCACGATCCGGTCCGGGCCAGCCGGGCGACCTCAGTCAGCGCCAGCAGCTCGTCCAGGCCGGGCACGACGGTGAGCTCCTCGGCGTCCAGCGCGTCCACTCCGGCACCCGACAGGATGAGCTGGATCTTCGACCGCAGCTCCTGCCACGCGGAGTCGACCAGGCCACGGGTGTCCACGTGCGCGGCGTGCAACCGTTCGTCCACAAGGGACGGTTCGCCGGTGAGCCGGGTGCCGAACGCGTCGGCCAGCGAGTGGGCAGGGTCGGTCGACACGACGAGGGTGGCCTGCCCGCGCCCGGCCAGCCGAACGGCGGTGGCCGCGGCCAGGGTGGTCTTGCCCACGCCGCCTTTTCCGGTGAACAGCAGGATCCGCACGCCCGGGTTACAACCCTTCGGCGCGGCGCTTGAGGTCCTTCAGCGCGATGTCCATGATCGTCTTCTCGGCCTTGCGGCGGAACAGCCCGATCATCGGGACGGCCAGCGTGACCGAGAGCGTGTAGGTGACCTTGGTGGCGCCGTCGTCCTGCGGCTCGAGCAGGTAGCGGCCCTTCTGGGCCTTCTGCATCTGCCCCTTGACCAGCGTCCAGTCCACCGACAGGCCGTCGGTGGCCCAGGTGTACTCCAGGGTGTAGGAGTCCTTGAACATGACCGCCTCGACGGTGAAGGCGACCTGCTTGGCCTGCCCGTCGTCGTCCTCGGAGACGACTTCGACCTCCTTGACCGCCCCGGTCCATTCCGGGTACGCGGGGAAGTCGGCGATCACGCTCATGATCGTGTCCGGGTCTGCCTCTACGACAATGGACTGGGTGGACTCGTCGGCCATGCCGGGCAGGCTACCTGGTTCGGTCACCAGGTCAGAACGTGCGGCACCTGGGTCCGCTGGAAATGTCCGACATTGATGCAGTCGGTCATGCCGATCCGGATCCGCGCCGACAGCGGCTGGTGCACGTGCCCGAAAAGCGACCACCGGGGACGTTGCTCCCTGATCACCTCGACCAGCGCACGCGAACCGGGCTCGCTGCGGCGTGCGACAACGTCGTAGGTGAGTTCGGGCACAGCGGGCGGGATGTGCGAGCAGAGCACGTCCACGTCGGTGAGCTTGCCGACACGGGCATTGAAATCCTCCTCCGGCCGGAGGTAGGGGAACCACGCGCCGGTCCGCCGGATCCGGCCGCCGGGCGCCAGGATCGAGCCGCCGACGAAGCCGAACCGGAGGCCGCCGACCTCGGCGACGTCGCCGTCCAGGATCGTCAGGTGGTCCCCGGCGAACTCGGTCCACAGCTCGGGCACGTCGACGTTGCCGGGCGTGGCGAACGTCGGCGCGGTCATCGCGTCGAACAGCCGCCCGTACTGCTCCCGCAGGGCCTCCTGGACCATGTCGGCGGCGTTGTCCAGGCTCTCCCACAGCGTGCGGGCGTACGCGGCCAGCTCGGCGTGCTGGCGGTTGCGGCGCAGCTGGGCGAACCGGCCGACCTTCTCCGGGCCGAACACCGCGCCCAGGATGCCGCCGGAGTGGTCGTGGTAGTCGACGAAGTCGATCAGGTCACCGAGGACCACGAGCGCGTCGGCCCCGTCACCCGCGCGAGCGAGCGCGTCCGAGTTGCCATGGACATCGGAGACGACGTGGACCCGCACTCCTTCACCTTACGGTGGGCAGCCGGGCGGCGTCCATCCTCCAGGACGGTCTTGAGGTCGAACGCGATGGTCTTGGCGGCCAGCTGGCGGCGGTGGATCTCGCGCATGGCCTCACGCGGGGTCATCGGCTGAGCTGGGTCGGCCCGCAGGAAGTAGTGCAGCAGGGTGCCGTCGAGCATCGGCTCGCACCACACCTCCATCGACCCGGTGAGCGCCCCTTGGACAGTCCAACGGAGTCCCTTGTCGCCGCGGTCGAGGTAGACCTCCAGCCGCAGGTCCGGCCAGAGCCTGCGCCAGGTCGCCGGGTCGGTGAACGCGGCGGCGACCGTCGCGGGCGGCACGGCGAGGAACGTCTCGTCGACGACATCAACAGCGGGCACGCCATGAGCATCGCACGGCTGCGCGCCACCCGTCCGGCGGGTAAAAGTTTCACCGGGTGCACGGGTGGACTATCTTCTGCTGACGTGCGGGAATACAGTGCGCCGGCGACGTTCACGGTCAATGCCGACGAGAACCTGACGGACATGGTGTTCGCGAACGCCGACCGGTTCGGCGCCGCCGTCCGCTTCCGCCGCCAGGTCGACGGGTCGTGGGTGGACGTGACGGCCCGTGAGTTCGCGGCGCACGTGCTGGCGGTCGCGAAAGGACTGATCGCCACCGGCCTGCGGCCGGGTGACCGGGTCGCGCTGCTGTCCAAGACCCGGTACGAGTGGTCGCTGTTCGACTTCGCGATCTGGACCGCCGGGTGCGTCACCGTGCCGATCTACGAGACCTCCTCGGCCGACCAGGTCGGGTGGATCCTGACCGACTCCGAGGCGCGCGCCGTCATCGTCGAGACCCCCGCGCACCGCGCTGTGGTCGACGGCCTGGTCGACCGGCTGCCGGAGATCGGGCGGGTCTGGCAGATCGACGCCGGCGAGGACCTCGCTCCCGCGGTCGACGAGCTGACGTCGCTGGGCGCGGAGGTCGACGACGAGACCACGCACGATCTGCGCCGGAGCGTTCGGGCGTCCTCGCTCGCGACTCTCGTGTACACCTCCGGGACGACTGGGCGGCCCAAGGGCGTCGAGCTGACCCACCGCAACCTGCTGGCGGAGATCCGCGCGGACATCGCGGCCTTCCCGCAGTTGTTGCGGCCCAGCAACTCCATGCTCGTGTTCCTGCCGTTGGCGCACGTTTTCGCCCGGGCGATCGCTTTGTGCTGCGTGTACGCGCGCACCACCGTTGGGCATCTGCCGGATGTGAAGACCCTGGTCCAGGACCTGGGGACGTTCCGGCCGACCTTCGTCGTGGCTGTGCCGCGGGTGTTCGAGAAGGTCTACAACTCGGCGCGGCAGCAGGCGCACGCCTCCGGCAAGGGGCGGATCTTCGACCTCGCCGAGTCGGTGGCCCTGGAGTACAGCCAGACTCGCAGGCCCGGTGTGGCGTTGCGCGCCAAGCACTTGGTGTTCGACCGTCTGGTCTATGTCAAGCTGCGGGCGGCTCTT
>CBIMJO010000087.1:0-14018 GCA_966244135.1 uncultured Actinocrispum sp.
TCCAGCCGGCCACCTCGTAGCCGTCCTTCTCGAACGACTCGTCGGCGTCGATGACGTGGATGCGGAAGCGGTGGTCCGGGTGGTGCTTGAGGTAGGACTTCGCGAGCACCGTGGCGGCGGGCAGGTAGTTGCGCGCCACCACGGTCAGCGCGGTCGGCCGGCCGCGGTCAGCCATCGGCCGGGAACACCTTCAGCTGGTCGTTCAGCACATCCTGGAACGCGGAGCTGAGCTTGGCCGGGTCCTTCGCCTGGACCTCGATCCGGACCACCATGTCCTTGCTGGCGAAGTGCCCGCGGATCACGTCGGCGGCCTGGGTGGCGGTCACCCCGGTGGGCATCCCGGTCACCTTGGTCGCCTTGTAGCCCACCTGGATGTCCACCAGGCTCTTCACGGCCTGCTGGGCCGCGTCGGCCGACCCGGCCTTGGTCACCAGCACGATGACCCGGCCCGCGCTGCCGTCCAGCTGGCTGATCACCATGCCGGCGTCGGTCGACTGGGCGGTCTGGTAGGCCGCGATCTCCTCCTTGGTCAGGTAGTCGATCTTGGCGACCCCGGCGAAGTCCTTGACCTGCTGGTCGATCTGCTGGCCCGGCAGGTCCGCGATGTTCATCGCGTTGGGGATCTTCGGCGGCGTGGTCGGCGTGCTCACGGCGCTGGACTGCGCCACCGGCGGGTTGTTCGGCGAGCTGCTGCCCTTGCCCCAGATCAGCCAGGCGCCGACGCCCAGGCCGATCAGCAGCACGACCGCCACCGAGATGGCGATGACCTTGCCGCGGGACTTGCCGTTCTCGAACGCCTCCGGGCCCTGCTTGACCCAGGGCTCGTTGTTGTTCCACGGCTCGTTCGTCGCCCACGGAGCGGGCGGCAGCGACGGCCCGCTCCAGTGCGGCGAGGAGAACCCGTCGTCCTGCTGCGGCGGCTGCTGGCCCCACTGGGGCTGCTGCGGCGGGAACTGCTGCTGGGGGAAGCCGCTCGGCGGCGAACCGACGCCGGGCACCACCTGGGTGCGCTCGGAGTCCGCGCTCTGCTTCGGCGGCTGCTGGGGCTGCTGGTACGAGGGCTGCAGTGACCAGCCACCCTGCGGCACGGCCTGGGTCCGGTCGCTGTCCGACGGCGGACCGGCCGGCTTGGGTGGCGGCGCGATCGGCTGGATCAGCTGGGTGCTCTCCGAGCCGGTGCCCTGCTGTGCGTCCGGAGGCGGGTCGGCCGGTTTCGCAGGGTTGGCCGCTGCGGCCAAGAGCCCGTCCCTGCGCTTACGGTAGTCATCGGCCGAGATCAGGCCGGACGCGAGCTTCTCGTCCAGCTGCCGAAGCTCATCCTGCCAGGTCAACCCCGCACCCCCTTCCGGGTCACGTCACCTGTTGGTGCCGCGATTCGGAGCAATTCTGTCCCACGCCCTCCGGGGCCGGTCACCGGCTCTCGAATCGTGACCCAACCTGTCACTTTCGTGGGTGAGCGGCCAACTCCTGACCGATCCTGTCGATTACTCCGGGTGACAGAATCGGGTTCACGCCACCCGTCAGTGACCGTTCCACCGCCTCCAGCACGACCACGTCCTGATCCGCCAGCATCTGACCGGCCTTGGCCGGATCCTGCTGGGCCGAGTCCACGTGCAGGACGGTCACGTTGGTGAACGCGGCGGACAGGAACGGCAGCACCGGCTGGGTGAAGGAGTCGGCCAGCATGCCCACCTTGGCGTCGACCACGCCGGTCCCGCGGCCGCGGGTGAGATGCAGCGCCTCCCGGAACGTGGCCGTGCTGTTCTGGCTGGACGCGATCGCGCCCCCGTCCGGGGCCAGGTTGAGGGCACGCACGGTCTGCCGCCCGGTCTGGCCGATCAGCGGGGGCAGGTCACCGTTGCGCGTGATGTCCCGTCCCGGCGTCACCTTCCAGGTGCGGCTGATCCCCGGCTTGAGCCGTTCGGCCAGCTCGGTGGCCATGACGATGGCCCCGTCGAACGTCCAGTGCGTGTCGACCTTCGTGTAGATGGCCTGGCGGGCCGCCGTGAGCAGCAGGCCGGACCGCAGGTCCAGGGCGCCGGTCTCGCGCGGGATCCGGGACCAGAACTCCTTGGTGCCCGAGGAGGCGCAGTCCTTGCCGACGTAGCTCGCGGGCAGGTGCTCGGGGATCATCGTCGACTTGTTCGGCGGGACGATCAGCACGAACTGGCGGCCGGACGCCTCGACGACCTGGCGCAGGTGCTGCAGCGCGCCGATCACGTCGGACAGCGGCTTGGCGGGCATGCAGGGGCCGGAGACGTCGTCGCCGAGGTAGAACCAGCCGTCCTTGCCCTCGATCACCTTGGTGTAGCCGGCCTGGGTCTTCTGGGTGTCCGCGGGGTTCTCGGCGGTGGGCGGGACGTCCTGGACCGGGCCGCTGTTGTCCTTCTGTTCGCCGAGTTTGGGGGCTTCGCCGAAGATGCCGCGGCTGATCGCGTCCTCGAGGTCGATGGCCTCCGGGCGCAGCGGGAGGTAGTCGGTGGCCCAGGGGTCGAATCCGGTGAAGAAGCCCCAGCCGTCGCCAGGCGAGGGGAAGTCGGCGAGCTTGTGGTTCTCGATGGCCTCCGGGCGCACGCCGAGGATCAGCAGCAGCAACGGGACGCCGAAGAACACCACGGCGCACACCAAGGACACGCGCTGGGTCCGCCCATGGCGTGGACGGTGCAGCGAGTGCTCCCGCGGCAGCCAGGCCTCATGCACCGGGGGCAGGCTGCGGCGGGTCTGTTGTGTCGTTTCCACAGCACCCTCCGCGCGCCACGATAGCCGACCTCCGGTGAACGACTCACCCGATCGGGCGAAGCTGCGTGCGTGTCAGCCGACTGTTACCCACGTCACACAGTCAACCGGCGGAGGCTGGCGAGCGTCCTAGGGACGTAGTCCACCCACGGAGGAACCATGTGGATCCACGTCACTCTTGTGGCGATCGTGGCGGTGCTGTTCCTGGGCCGCCTCGTGGTAGTGCTGGCCAAGCGGCCCCGTAAGCCCTAGCGGCCGACCGCATAGCCCTGCATGCCGCGGGGGTTGGCGGCGGCACGCAGGATTCCGGTTGAGGGGTCCCGCGACACGGCCGACATGCGGCCGAGGGTCCACGGGCCCGCGTCGGTCACCAGGTGCCCGCGTTCACGCAGCTCACCGATGGTCCGCGCACCGAGCCTCGACTCGACGACGAGCTCACCCGGTTGCCAGTAGCGCGGGAAGAACGAGCTCGGGAACGCGCCGGAGTGCCAGTTCGGGGCGTCGATCGACTCCTGCAGGTTCAGCCCGCCGACCGTGTGGGCCAGCCAGAAGCACAGCTGCCACTGGTCCTGTTGATCACCGCCGGGCGTGCCGAAGGCCATGCGCGGGATGCCGTTGTGCAGGGCCATTGACGGCGTGAGCGTGATCCGCGGGCGGCGGCCGGGCTTGAGCGCCGACGCGAAGTGCGGCTCCAGGGTGAACATCTGGGCGCGCGTGCCCAGGCAGAAACCGAGCGCGGGAATGGTCGGCGAGGACTGCAGCCAGCCACCGGACGGGGTCGCCGAGATCATGTTCCCGGCCGCGTCCACCACGTCGATGTGCACGGTGTCACCACGTACGACACCACTGTTGCCTATCGTGGGTTCGCCCAGCGCTCCTGAGATTTCCTCGGACGGAACGAAGTAAGGCACGGCGAACGCGGGCAGCTTGGGCGAACGCCCGTCCGGTGACCCCGGCCGCAGCTCGAACGACGCCCGGTCCGACACCAAGGCACGGCGGCTGTCGGCGTATTCGCGCGAAACCAGCTGAGCCAACGGGACTTCGGGGTCGTCGCCGTACCAGGCCTCCCGGTCGGCGAACGCGAGCTTGGCGCACTCCACCGCGATGTGCACGGTCTCCGCCGTCGGCACACCGTTCACATAGGACAGCCGGTCGGCGAACCCCTCCAGCAGCCGGAGTTGTTGCGCGAGAACGGGTCCCTGCGTCCAGGAGCCGCACTTGACCAGGGTCCACTCGCCGAATTCAACGGTCAGAGCGTCCTCAAAGGACGCATGCCAGCCCGCCATGTCCTGCCCGGTCAGCAGTCCCGTGTGATCACGGCCGGAGTCGTCGCGGAACGCGTTGCGGGCGAAGGCGTCGATCTCCTCGGCGACGAAGCCCTGCGACCATGCCCGCCGCGCCGCCTCGATCTGCGTGATCCGGTCGGACCCCGCGCTCTCCGCCTCGGCCAGCAGGCGTTCCCAGGTGTCCGCGAGCACGGGGTTGGTGAACCGAGAGCCCTCCGCAGGCACTCGGCCGCCCTGCAGCCACAACGCCGCCGAGGTCGGCCAGTGGTCGTTGAACAGGTCTGCCACCGCCGCGATGGTGTCCGGGATCCTTGGCACCAAAGGGAACCCGTTGCGGGCGTAACCGATCGCCCGGCCGAGCACCTCCCGCAGGGTCTTGGTCCCGTAGTCCCGCAACAAGATCAGCCAGCCGTCCCACGAGCCGGGCACGGTCGCGGCCAGCAACCCGCTGCCGGGCACCAGTTCCAGGCCCAGCCGGTGATAGTGCTCGATGGTCGCCGTCGCGGGAGCGACGCCCTGACCACACAGCACACGAGGCCGCGACTCGTGCGCGGCCTGGAAGACCGCGGGCACCTCACCGCCGGGGCCGTTCAGGTGCGGTTCGACCACCTGCAGCACGAAACCAGCGGCCACAGCGGCGTCGAAAGCGTTGCCGCCGTCCTCTAACACCGCCATCCCCGCCGTGGACGCGAGCCAATGGGTCGAGGCGACCATGCCGTGCGTACCGGCCAGTTCAGGGCGGGTAGTGAACATGGCTAAGCATCTAAGCCGATGTTCAATCGTTTCAACAGGGGCGGCCCATGCCCCGCCAGGTCAGGCCCGCCCGGCCGAGCAGGTCGCCGTCCAGCAGGTTGCGGGTGTCCAGCACGGTGAAGCCGTCCATCAGCTCGGCCACCCTGGTCCAGTCCAGCGAACGGAACTCGGGCCATTCGGTCAGCACGAGGACGACGACCGCGCCCTTCACGGCCTCGTACGGGTCGTCCACCAGCCGGATGCCCGGCAGCTCACCGGAGATCGCCGGGTCGTGCGCGGTGATCTCGGCGCCTTCGGCCGCCAGGGCGTCCGCGATCCGGATGGCCGGCGAGTCGCGCAGGTCGTTCGTGCCCGCCTTGAACGCCAGGCCGAGCAGGCCGATCCGGGCCCCGCGCAGGGTGCCGTCGCAGGCCTGCCGGACGCGGCCGAGAACCTCGTCGAGCTGGCGCTGGTTCTGCTCGATCGCCGAGCGCAGCAGCGGGAACTCCAGGCCCGCCGACTCGGCGACATGCACCAGCGCGTTGGCGTCCTTGGGCAGGCAGGACCCGCCCCAGCCAGGGCCGGGCTTGAGGAACGACCGGCCGATCCGCGGGTCGTAGCCCATGCCCTCGGTCACCGCGAGCACGTCCGCGCCGACCCGGTCGCACAGCTGGGCGATCGCGTTGACGTAGGAGAGCTTGACCGCGAGGAAGCAGTTCGCCGCGTACTTGACCATCTCGGCGCTGGCCGCGTCGAGGATCAGGGTCGGCGCCTGAAGTCCCTGGTAGAGCTCACCGACCTTGCGCGCGGCGGAGCGGTCCGCGGAGCCGACCACGATCCGGTCGGGGTGCAGGAAGTCGTCGACCGCGGTGCCTTCGCGCAGGAACTCCGGGTTGGACACGATCGGCGAGCCGACCATCGCCGACAACCGGTCCGCGGTGCCGACCGGGACGGTCGACTTGGTCGCGACCGCGCACTCCGGCGGCAGGATGTCCCGGACCTCGGCCAGCACGGACTCGACCGCGCGCAGGTCGGCGGAGCCGTCGGCGCCCATCGGCGTGGGCACGCAGAGGAACAGCACGTCGGTGTCGGGTTCGACGGCCGCGCTCGCGCCGACCACGAACCGGAGCAGCCCGGCCCGCAGCCCGCGCTGGACGAGGTCGGCCAGGCCGGGCTCGAGGATGTCCACCTCGCCGGCCCGTAACCGCTCGACCTTGGCCGCGTCGATGTCCGCGCACACGACCCGGTGGCCCAATGTCGCCAGGCACGCCCCGGTTGTGAGGCCGACGTAGCCGGTGCCGACCACCGCGATCTTTCGCTGCACCCGAACCACCCCATCGTCGCTGTTCTCAGCAGCGACGGTCGCAGCCCGAGTTGACCCCCGCGCTAACAGCAGGCGGCATGCTCGAATACTCCATGCGACGGACGCCGCTAGGTCCAGCGGGTGCGCCGACATAGGGTGTCCCGGGTGGAGCACCGACATCTCGGTGAGTCCGGGCTGGTGGTCAGCACCGTCGGACTCGGCTGCAACAACCTTGGCAGGCCAGGAACTCCAGCGGAGTCGCTCGCCGGTTCCCGTGCCGTGGTCAGCGCCGCGCTGGACGCCGGCATCACGTTCTTCGACGTGGCCGACGTGTACGGGGCGCCGCGCGGACGCAGCGAGGAACTGCTGGGCCAGGCGTTATCCGGCCGTCGCGACCACGCGATAATCGCGACGAAGTTCGGCGTCGACATGCAGGGCGCCAACGGCCCGGACTTCGGCGCCCGCGGTTCGCGGCGGTATGTACGGCGTGCGGTGGAGGCATCTTTACGCCGCCTGGGCACCGACTGGATCGACCTGTACCAGCTGCACCGAGCCGACCCCCAGACGCCGATCGCGGAGACCCTGGGTGTGCTGTCCGAGCTGATCGGCGAGGGCAAGATCCTGTACGCGGGGGTGTGCAACCTCGCGGGCTGGCAGATCGCCGACGCGGCCTGGACGGCCCGGACCGAGCACGTGGCCAAGCCGATCGCCGCGCAGAACCACTACTCGCTGCTGGAGCGCGAGGCGGAGCGCGACGTCAACCCGGCGGCCCGCCGGTTCGGCCTGGGCGTGCTGCCCTACTTCCCGCTGGCCAACGGCCTGCTGACCGGCAAGTACAGCCGCGCGGACGAGCCGCCGGCCGGTTCCCGCCTGGCCACCCGGCGGAAGCTGCTGATCGACGCGCCGTGGGAGCGGATCGAGCGGCTGCGGTCGTTCGCCGAGGAACGTGGCATCTCGATGACCACCCTCGCGATCTCCTGGCTGACCGCGCAGACCCCGGTGTCGTCGGTGATCGCCGGCGCCACCTCCGTCGACCAGGTGGTGGAGAACGCCGCCGCCGTGAAGTGGCGTCCCGCCAAGGACGAGCTGCTGCTCATCGACGACATCTGCCCGCCCGGCCGCCGCTAGACAGATACTGAAGTACGTAATAATGTACTGACTCACTATGAGTCAGGTAATGAGTGACGCCGACGGCAGCCTGTACGACGCCGGTGTCCGCACCTCCATGTCCCAGTTCGCCTCCGACACAGCCACCTTCGAAGCCGCCGCCGCGGTACGGACCGCCTACCAAGCCATCGAACGCCTGCGCTCACACGGGACCGACAGCCGCGGCCTCAGCTCCGGAGCCATGGACCTGCTGCTCCGCCTGAGCTCGGTGGAGTCCGCGCCGCTCAAGGACCTCGCCGGTTCGGCCGGAGTCAGCGCCCGCAACGTCACGGGCCTGATCGACACCCTCGAACGCGACGGCCTGGTCCGCCGCACCCCCGACCCCGTCGACCGCCGATCGGTGCGAGCCGAGATCACCGACGCCGGCCGCGACTGGCTCGAGTCCTTCCGCAAGCCGTCCGAACTCGCCATGACCGCGCTGTTCCACGGCTTCACGCCGGACGAGCTGAACCGGCTCCGTCACCTCTGCCTGCGCCTGGTGCAGAACCAGCAGCACATCGAGTCGCGGCTCAACCCTCAGTAGCCGTATCCACCGCCACCGCCGCCACCACTCGTGGCCGCGGTGGCGGTCACGACGGTCGCGAACCACTGGAAGTCCGTGCCGCCGAACTTGTCCTTGACCATGTTGCCGGTCGCCTGCCCAGCACTGTCCATTTTGAACACGTAGAGCGGCTTGCCTTGGTAGGTGAGCTGGGTTTTGCCGTTGTCGGACCGTTTGAGCACACCCAGACCGGTCACCGGCCCGGTGGGCGTGGAGTTGTCCGCCGTCGTCGCGGGGAACCAGAAGCCGAGGCAGTCCCCGGTGCAACGCACCTGCCCGTCCACCTCCTGCTCGGTGTAGTACAGCGTCTTGCCGGACCCGTCGACCAGCACGCTGCCCACGCCCGCCACGGTGGCGGTCGACAGCGAACTGCCGGTGGTAGCGGTGTTTCCTGAGCCGCAAGCGGTCAGTAGCGCGCCTGTGGCGGCCAGCAGAAGCCAACGTCGCATCGCTCCGTCCTCCCGTCGTGGGGATCCGAAGTAGGTACGACCGCGACCGCCCGCGGGATTGCGCAATCTCTTGCGGGCCCTCGATCGTATGTACTCACATGGGCGGTATGGGCCTGCCCGCGGATCGTCTGTCCGACGAGGCGCTGCTCGCCGGGCTGGGCACCGGGCAGACGGAGTTCGCGGTCGCGTTCGTGCGCCGGTTCCAGCGCAAGGTGTTCGGTGTCGCGATCGCCGTGGTGGGTGACGTGCAACTGGCCGAGGACATCGCGCAGCAGACATTCGAACGGGCCTGGCGGCACGCCCAGGTGTACGACTCGCGCCGCGGCTCCGTCGCCGTGTGGCTGACCACCATCGCCCACAACGTCGCCGTCGACACGACCAAGGCCCGCAAAGCCACCCCCGTGGATCCGGACCAGCTCATCGGCATGATGACGGCCGTCGCCGACGGCCCGGAACGGCAGGCGCTCGCGGCCGAGGCATCCCGCGAGCTGCGTGGCGCGCTGGCAGGGTTGCCACAGGAACAGGCGCGGGCCCTGGTGATGGCCGGCATCAGCGGCATGACCGCACAGCAGATCGCCGACGCCGAGCACATCCCGTTGGGCACCGCGAAGACCCGGATCCGGACGGCGATGGGCAAACTCCGCACCGCACTGGCGACGAAACGAGGCGGCCATGACTGAGATCGGCTGCGCTCAGGTGCGTGAGCTCGGCGCCGAGTTCGCGCTCGGCATCCTGGACGGCCGGCAGCGGGCCGAGCTGATGTCGCACGTCGACACGTGTGAAGGCTGCCGCGACGAACTACGGCAGCTAAACCAGGTCAGGGACGAGTTGCTGGCGCTCGTCCCGGCCAGTGAACCGCCGCTCGGCTTCGAAAGCCGGGTGCTGCGTTCGCTGGGCCGCAGCAAACGGCGTCAGTGGTTACGTCCCGTTGCCGCGGCGGTCGCTCTCGTGATCGCGCTGGCCGGTGGCTGGCTGCTCGGTTCGAGCCGCCAGGACAGCCTGGTGAGCGCGGAGCTGACGACCGGCGGACACGTGGTGGGGCAGGCATTCCTCTACACACGGTCGCCGGCCTGGGTGTATATGACCGTGACCGGTGTGAGCGACGACGTCAGCTGCCAGGTGGGGCACGCGGACGGCAGTTGGGACACCACCGGGTGGTTCTCGCTACGCAACGGATACGGCTACTGGGGCGGCCCAGCGAAAGCCGATCCGGCCACCATCACCGCGATACGCCTGGTCCGGTCCGATGGCACGGTACTGGCCGAGGCGACCCTGCCCGCGAGGTAAGGGTCGATGTCAGCCCTGGGTAGTAGCGGTGGGTGATATGGGCGGTCCCCCAGAAGTACGCCAACACCGCACTCACGGCGGACGCGGTGGAACACGGCCGCCGCGCATGGTGGACAGCATGATGAATGTGCTGGCCATTATGGCTGTGTTCATTGGGCTGGCGCTGGTGGCGGCCATCCCGCTGGTGGTGATGCTGCAGGTGGCGGACCGGCGGCAGGCCGCCGTTAAGGACGTCACACCGCAGGACGGCCGCCAGGCCTGAGGGCTAGCCTCTCTCCGTTGAGCCACAAGCCAAAGGAGAGCTGGTTATGCAGGTCGGCGGCATCGCGGCGGTAGTCACCGGTGGAGCGTCGGGTCTCGGCGGGGCCACTGCCCAGGCGCTGGCCGCGGCGGGCGCGAAGGTGTTCGCGCTGGACCTTCCGCAGGCGATCGAGAAGGCGGAGCAGGTCGAGGGCATCACCTACACGGCCGCCGACGTGACCAGCCCGGAGCAGGTGCGGGCGGCGATCGACGCCGCCTCGGCGACCGCTCCGCTGCGGGTCGCGGTGAACTGCGCGGGAGTGGGGACCGCGGGCCGGATCCTGTCCAAGAAGGGCGTGCACGACCTCGACCTGTACCGGAAGGTCATCGAGGTCAACCTGATCGGCACGTTCAACGTGCTGCGGCTGGCCGCGGAGGCCATCGCCAAGACCGACGCCGACGAGAACGGCCAGCGCGGTGTCATCATCAACACCGCCTCGATCGCCGCGTTCGACGGCCAGATCGGGCAGGCCGCGTACTCCTCCTCCAAGGGCGGCGTCGTGGGCCTCACCCTCCCGGCCGCGCGTGACCTGGCCAGTTCGGGCATCCGGGTGATGACCATTGCCCCGGGCATCATCGACACGCCCATGCTCGCCGGGGTCAGCGACGAGTTCCGGGCCGCCCTGGCCGGCGGCGTGCCGTTCCCACAGCGCCTGGGCCAGCCCGCCGAGTACGCGAACCTGGCCCTGTCGATCATCGCGCAGGACTACCTGAACGGCGAGGTCATCCGCCTCGACGGCGCGCTGCGCATGGCGCCCCGCTAGCCCGATGGCGGACGCTCGGGCCTTCCTCGACGAGCTGATAGCCGTGCGCAAGGGGCGCGGGATGTGCAGTCCGCACGTCTCGGCGAACCTGGGCCCGGCTCTCCGCCGCACGTGGGGCATCGAAGGGGACGACAGCGACCGGGTGTTGCGTCAGAAGGCGGTGACGCACCTCCGGCCGTTCGTCGACGAGCTGCCCAAGGACGACCACTACCTGCTGGCGGCGGCGCTGGGGCTGGCCGAGGACCTGGCGTCGATGTCGTACATCCAGCGGCTCGCGTTCCTCGCGGACCGGTACGGGCACGACGACCGGACGATGCGAAGACGGGCGGATGCGGCCCTGGCCGCACTCGCCGTCCTGCTCGCCAAGGCTTACGCCGACCTGCCCAGCTGGCGCACGCACCGGCTGTCGATCATCCTGCGGCTCGGCCCGCGCCCCGTCTGCCTCGAAGAACGCACGATCATCGCGCTGGACGACAACATCCAGGACCTCACCGACGCCCCGCACGACTTCGACGTCCTGTACGGCGCCACCCGCGCACTGCGCCTGCCGAACCCCCTGAAGGCCGGCGAGACCGCCGAATACGGCCTGTTCAAACACTTCCCCGAAACCCAGGCGCACTACGTGTACGTCCCCGCGCAGCCCTGCCCGGAGTTCGACCTGCGGATCCGGTTCTTCGACCCGCCGCACCGGGTCACGTCCTGGGACGGGACACAGGAGCTCACGCCGGACGCGGTCGGTGAAGTGGGCATGCGCTTCACCGACCTCACGCCCGGTGTCGGCTACGGCATCAAATGGGAGCCAGCGCCACATTGAGCAGGCACTTCCGCAACATTTTTGCGGAAGTGCCCTTCTGAAGGTAGCCTGAGCACAGTCGATCAGCGGGGTGTCGTCATGCGGTTGTTGTCCCTCAGCGTCACGAACTTCAGGTCCATCAGGGACGAGCAGACCCTGTTCATGACCAGGAGCCGACGCATCGCCGCGCATCGAACGACCCCAGAGATCGGCACCCCGGACACGAACACAGTGGCCGGTATCTACGGCAGCAATGCATCCGGCAAGTCCAATCTGATCCTCGCCATGCGATTCATGTGTGACGCCATCCGCGACTCGCATGCCCGGTGGTCGCCTGACGGTGGCACACCCTTCGACCCGTTCCGGTTGGACACCGAACATCCGACAGCTCCGTCCAGGTTCGAAGCAGAAATAGAAGCACAAAACATCCGGTATCAGTACGGTTTCGAACTCAACGGCGACAGGATCCTGCGAGAGTGGATGTACGCGTTCCCACATGGGCGTCGCCAAACATGGTTCGAACGAGATGCGGACGATACCGCCGAATGGTACTTCGGCAAAGGACTGGGCGGACAGAACAGGGTCATAAGCGAGATCACCAGATCCAACTCACTGTTCCTCTCCGCCGCCGCCGCATCAAACCACGACAAGCTGTCATACATTCAACATCTCTTCGCAGCTCACTTCCGTTTTGCCAACGAAAGAAACTTCCGCTCTCGAATCAGGTTCACCATCGACGAGATCGAGAAGCGCCCCGAAACACTAGAAGAACTCACCAGACTTCTCAAATTCGCAGACCTGGGCATCTGCGGGATAAAGCTCAAGAAACAGGAGGTCACCTCGGAGGCTCGATCCAAACTTACCGAGCTGACCAAGACGCTGCTTGAGGCAACCGGGGATCTGCCCGTTCCCACCGATCAAGAAATTGAAAATTCGCTGCGACAGTCGACCGAAATCGAGTTGCAACACACGAGTGCAGGAGACCATGGAGTTGTCAGCCTACCGTTCGAGTCCGAATCCATGGGCACGCGGTCACTTCTGGCATTGGGCGGTCCTGCGTTGCAGGCATTCCGAACCGGCAACGTACTTTTCGTCGACGAGATCGACACCAGCCTTCATCCCAACCTCGTTGCCGAATTGGTCAGGCTGTTCAAATCTCCTCACACCAATCCCAAGCACGCACAGCTGATCTTCACAAGTCACGACACGTCCTTGCTGGGCAACCTGATCGAGGACGGGCCGGTACTTGAACGAGATCAAACCTGGTTCATGGAGAAGAATCAAGAGGGCGCCTCCATACTGTATCCCCTCACCGACTTCAATCCACGGAAACAGGAGAATCTGGAGCGGGGTTCCCTGCAGGGACGATACGGCGCGGTCCCGTTCATCAGGACTCGTGAGCTGGTTCCCGAAGCACGGTCACCCGAGGAAGACACATGAGTCGCCGAAAGGCACTTTCTCCCGAGCGTTCCCTTGCTCGCAGAGGACCGACACGAGAGCCTCGGGCCCGCTTTCTCATCCTATGCGAAGGAAAGGTAACCGAGCCCGAGTACTTCCGATATGTCAAGGAAAAACTCCGTGACCACCTGCTGGTGATCGAGATATCCAAAGAACACGGACACCCGCTGCAGCTTGTCGAAGCAGCGGTGGCGCGAACTCAATCCGCCCTGCGGGCCGCACGCGAGGATCGAGACGACAACCTGAAGTACGACGAGGTGTGGTGCGTAATGGATGTGGACACTCACCCGCAGCTTCCGCAAGCCAAGACTCTGGCCGCAAGGCACGGCATCCACCTCGCGATCAGCAACCCGTGCTTCGAGCTCTGGCCACTTCTTCATTTCATCGACAAGCGCGCGTACATCACTGTTCAAGCCGTACAGAACGAGCTCAGACGACACATGCCCGGTTACGAGAAGCTGTTGGACTGCTCTCTTCTGCACCGACAGTTCCAGGTGGCGCGGAGCCGGGCCGTTTCAGTGCACACACAACACGAACGCGACGGAAAACCGAAAGAGAGCAATCCCAGCACCAACGTCTGGCAGCTCATCGACAGTTTGCTGGAGGCCAAGAAGCGGGCAGCACCACGGGAGTGGTCCTGCCCGCTTTAGCACTCTGGATCACGTACCCAGCGTCGAGGTGAGCCACTCGTGGAAGGCGGCGATGTGGTGCTCGCTGGGGACGAGGACGCCGCCCTTCGCGTAGACGCGCGAGGACATGTTGGGCTGGCAGCGTTCGCAGGCGTCGAAGTCCTGGACGTTCACGCGGTGGAACAGCTCGACCGAGTGCGAGACATCGCGCCCGCTGGCGACAACGTCCTTTGTGTACAGCCAGTCGCAGATGACCACGGTGCGGTCGGCGGAGATCGGGAACATGCGGTGGAAGATCACGTGGTCGGGGACCAGGTTGATGAACACCTGGGGGTTGACGGTGATCGCGTAGTACCTGCGGTCCTGGTCCTCGCCGACGCCGGCGATCTTGTCCAGGCCTTCGCTGCCGTCGACGGTGAAGCCCTGGGCGTCGTCGGCGAAGGCGGCGCCGTGGCCGACGTAGTACTGGGCCGCGTAGCCGTCCGCGAACTCGGGCAGCACCTCGGTCAGCTCGGGGTGGATCGTGGCGCAGTGGTAGCACTCCATGAAGTTCTCGATGATGAGCTTCCAGTT
>CBIMJO010000088.1:0-13979 GCA_966244135.1 uncultured Actinocrispum sp.
TCGATCCCGGACCGATGGGGGTGACCGTGCGGGCGGCGCGATTAGCCGCGTTGCTCGAACGGGGCATGGACGACACCCTGGCCGAGAACGGCCTGGCGGGGTGGGAGTTCGAGGTGCTGGCCTCGTTGCGCCGCAACGGTTCCCCGTTCGAGATGACGGTCGGGCGGTTGCAGGCGACGATGATGATCAGCTCCGGCACGATGACGCACCGGCTGGACCGGCTGGAGAAGCGCCGGCTGGTGGTGCGGGCGAAGGATCCGCACGACCGCAGGGGGATCCGGGTCCGGCTCACCGCCGACGGGCGCGAGCTTGTCGACGAAGTCGTTGGCACGCACCTGAACCGTGAGCGTGAGCTGATCGCCGGGCTGGATGTCGAGGGACAGCAACAGCTCGCCGAACTGCTGCGCAAGTTGTTGCTGTCCCTCAACGACTCCTAGGGCAGGCGGGTGATCCGGCCCAGCGCCGGCGGCGCCAGGTTCGGGTGCGCCGTCAGGTAGGCCGTGAACGCGTCGAGGTCGACGGGGCCCCCGGCCAGGTTGGTGCCCTTGGTGAACTCGGCGAACCCGTCACCGCCCGCGGCGAGGAAGTTGTTCACCGACACGCGGTAGGACCCGTTGGGATCCACCGGAACGCCGTTCACCGTGATGTTCGAGATCCGCGAGCCGACCGGCGCGCTCGCCGACCACGAGTAGTGCAGCGACGACGAGATCTGCAGGATCCGCACGATGTTGTTCGGCTGCCACTGCTGCTCGAGCACGTTCTTGAGGTTCGCGCCGGTCAGCGTGATGGTCTGCATGATGTTGCTGAACGGCTGGACGGTGAACGCCTCGCCGTAGGTGACCACGCCGTTGCCCTCGCCGGCCGTGGAGGACGCGAAGGTCACGTCCGCGCGGATGCCGCCGGGGTTGGTGATGGCGATGACGGCGTTATTGCCGGTCGTGGCGGCCAGCTGGCCGTCGGCGAGGACATCGCCCAGCGGCGACTCGCCCGCGTCGTTGGCGGCCCGCACGAGGTCCGCGGTGATCGTGCCGACCTGACGGTTGGCGATCGGCCCGGACTTGGTCACCGCGTCGTTCACCAGCGCGCTGACCGTCGGGTCCGGCGTCACGGTGCGGGTGACGATCTCGTTGTGCGGCTTGGCCTCGACCACGTCCCGGGTCCGCCGGTCGATCTTGAAGTCGATCACCGACAGCAACCGGCCGAACGAGGCGCCCTGGATCATCGGGCGGAGCTTGTGGTCCTTGCTGTTCTCGACCATGCAGCTGTACTGCTGGTGGCTGTGGCCGGAGAAGAAGGCGTCCACCTTCGGCGAGGCCGACTCGACGATGGTGCGGGCGATGCCGGGGACCGTCTTGCAGTCGTCCGGGCCGCCGCCCTCGGTGCTGTCCCCCTGGTGCATGACGACGATCTGGGTCTTCACGCCGAACAGGTCGAGCAGGTTCGCGGTCCGGTTGATCGCCTGGACCTCGTCACCGAACTTCAGGCCCTTGATCGCGTCCGGGGTCACCACGCTGGGCAGGTCGTGCAGGGTGACGCCGATCAGGCCGACCGGGACGCCGTCGACGATCTTGACCGTGGCCGGCAGCAGCACCGGCAGGCCGCGGTCGGTGGTCACGTTGGCGCCGAGGAACGGGAAGTTCGCGCCCTTGAACTTGTCCCGGAACTGGCAGCCGTCCGTCGGGTGGCAGCCGCCGAACTGCATCCGGCGCAGCTCCTGCAGGCCCTCGTCGAACTCGTGGTTGCCGACGACCGACGCGTCCAGGCCGATGTCGTTGAGCATCTCGATGGTCGGCTCGTCGTGGAACAGCGCCGACGACAGCGGCGACGCGCCGATGTTGTCACCGGCGGACACGACCAGCGAGTTCTTCGTCCGCAGCTCCTTGACATGCGTCGCCAGGAAGGCGGCGCCGCCCGCGTCCACCGTGGAACCGTCCGGCAGCACCACACGGCCGGACGAACCGGCAGGTGGCTGCAGGTTGCCGTGGAAGTCGTTGATCGCGATCACACGTAAGTCGGTGGTGGTAACCGGCCTGGCAAGCGCGGGGGTCACCGCGAGCCCGCCGAGGCCTACCGTCGTGACCGCGGCGAGGGCCGCGATACGACGGATGGTCGAAACGCTCATCATTCCTCCGTCCGGGAAGCACCCGGGCCGGGAGTCTGCCTGCTGAGCGGGGCGAATGCCAGCCATAGGTGATGGATCGGCGATGATTCGTGACTAGCCTGGTGAGGTGACCGCCGCAGAGCCCCGTTGGCTGACCGAAGACGAGCTGAGATCCTGGCGCGCCTACGTGATCGGCAGTGAACGGCTGCGCCAGCGCCTGAACACCGAACTGCAGGAGTGCCACAACCTCCCGCTCGCCGACTACGAGGTGCTCGTGCGCCTCTCCGAGCAGCCCGACTGCCGGATGCGGATGACGGTGCTCGCCGACGAGGTCGCCCAGTCCAAGAGCCGCCTGTCCCACCAGATCTCCCGCCTGGAACAAGCCGGCCTGGTCCGCCGCAGCAACTGCCCCAACGACGCCCGCGGCATCCTCGCCGAACTGACGGACAAGGGCATGAACCAACTCCGCCAAGCCGCCCCCACCCACGTCGAAGGCGTCCGCGACCACCTCATCGACCTGATCAGCCCCGAGGAACGCGCCATCCTCGCCACCGTCTTCGAGCGTGTCCAGAAGCACCTCGACGGCTGCGAGGAGTAGCAAGATACGCTTCGGCACGGAGGCGTGGCAGAGCGGCCGAATGCATCCGCCTTGAAAGCGGAAGACGGGAGACCGTCCGGGGGTTCAAATCCCTCCGCCTCCGCTCGTCTGACCAGCGAAGACACGCTGGGATCTGGCCCCTGATTGAGTCCATCGTGTAGGTGTGGGTCTCACTTGGGGTCTCATTTGCAGCCGTCCCGCCGGATAGAGGGTGCTCCCAGATACGCAGCGCCGAGTTGTCAGTGCCGTCCGTCAGCGGGGCAAACTCACGTAGCCCACTTGAGCTCTACCTAGCCCCCTAGCTAGAGTTAGAGCATGGGCAAGGAGAAGGAACCTTCACAACGGTCCAGCGGACCACGGATGACGCTGCCGACGCAGCTGGTCCTTCGTGCGTTCCTTGAGGACCCGGTCAAGGAGATGTATGGGCTGGAAGTCTGCGCTGCCGCCGGACTGCCCAGCGGCACCATCCATCCCATACTCGCTCGACTGGAACGCGTCGACTGGCTCACCTCCCACTGGGAACAAGTCGATCCCGCCGAGCAAGGGCGCCCCCGGCGCCGGTACTACCACCTGAACCCCAATAGCATCGCCACGATCCAGGCCGCACTCGCCCGCGCTCAAACCTCGACAGCCAACCTTGCTCGCTTGCGCCCCAACACGGCAGGTGCCTGATGGGCGCGTTCCGCAACCTTGCCTTCGTCCGCAACCTCACCT
The DNA here is from genome assembly GCA_966244135.1 of uncultured Actinocrispum sp. Lineage (GTDB taxonomy): Bacteria > Actinomycetota > Actinomycetes > Mycobacteriales > Pseudonocardiaceae > Kibdelosporangium. Next base: position 3,414 of record CBIMJO010000088.1, read on the forward strand.
GCGTCCGCGTCCGCGCCCGCGTCCGCGCCCTCGACCGCGCCCTCGTCCGCGCCCTCGACCTCGACCGCGCCCGCGTCCGCGCCCTCGACCTCGACCTCGACCGCGCCCTCGACCTCGTCGTCCGCGACCGCGACCTCGACCTCGTCGTCCGCGCCCTCGTCCGCGACCTCGACCGCGCCCTCGATCTCAACCGCGACCTCGACCGCGTCCGCGACGTCGACCGCGCCCTCGACCGCGACCTCGACCGCGTCCACGACCGCGTCCACGACCGCGTCCTCGTCCTCGCCCTCGCCGGCGCCCTCACGAAGACCCAGATTGAACGCGAAAATCGAAAGAAGCGCTTCGATACAACAGTCGCTCGCCAAGTCCAGGTCAGCGCCACGGCACGTCGGCTAACGGGCTGGGTTGCCCCATCTGATGCCGACTGGAGCACGAGCGCGATACGAGGACGAGTTCGCGAGCGAACTCTACGAGCTGGCGGCTGCGGGCGAACCTCGCCGACGGCAATCCGCGTACGCCCTACGACTGCTCATCAGAGCGATTCCGCTACGCCGGACGGCACGGGCTGAACGGGAGCGTGCCCGGTGAACGCCAATCGGTCAAATGGGTGGCGTGAAGTCATCAACCAATGGATGCAAAACTCCACCATCAGACGCGACATTTTGATTGGCCTGACGCTAGTCTTGCTTGCCGTCATCGCGATTATCGCTCTGCTAACCACTACGGTAGTCGCCGTGGCAGGCATCATGGTCACCGCGGCAGCTGTATGGAATGGCAAACGAATTATTATCAGGTACCAGGCAAGACAAAAGCTGGATCGGTGAGGCTGTCGTCAGATGACGTTATCCATTATCGTTGGCGTCTAGCGACGTGCAATAGGTACTTTCGTGCTTACCGTTCAGGGGTGTGGGACATTTGCACAAATGCCCCACACCCCTTAATAGGCCGTGGTTAATTGGTTTTCCACAGGTAGCCGCTCAGTCGGCTAGCGATGTCGTTCCGCAGGGCGGCAACGATGTGCTGATATCGCTGAGCCATCTTGGTGCTGGACCACCCCATGAAGTCCATTACGGCCCGTTCCGGGACGCCCAGGAGTAGCAGCACCGTCGCGGCGGTATGTCGTGCATCGTGTAGACGAGCGTCCCGGACGCCAGCGGCCGTCAGCAAGGCCTTCCACTCATTGTGGTCGCTCCGTGGGTCGAGAGGCTTGCCGTTTGGCTGGGTGAACATGAAGTCGTCTCCGTCGCTTTGCCAGAGGGCGCCAGCTGCCTCACGCTCCTTGTCTTGGACCTCTTGTTGCGCGTTCAGCAGGTCAAAGAGCTGATCCGGCAACCGGATGCCCCGCCGACCAGCGTTGGACTTCACGTCCACCTCTACAACGCCGCCGGTGCGTTGGGGGCAGTACCGAGCATGGCTGACGCACGTAGACGAGCAAGGCGGAGGACAGTTCTTGTGCTTGCGCGGACAAGGGTTCCGGCATGGTTTGGTCTTGTGGTGCGACTCGGCGCATACACGCGGGTCAGTACATCCATGTCCGTAGGTTTGCCGTTGCCGCTGCTTACTGACTCGAAGGACTTTGGTCTTCTTGTTCAGGCGTGACCAACGAAACCCGAGTGTTTCGCCCTTTCGCGTTCCAAGTGCCAGCGCGAGAACGAACCTCACACCGTTTCGTCTGACCATGGCCGCCTCGATCAAGGCTTGAATCTCCTCAATCTCGAACGGCTCCACCTCTTGCTCATCCAGGCGCGGAGGCTTGACGACGTCAAACGGGTTTTCGCCGATCTTCCTGCGTTTCCGTGCCTCCCGAAAGGCCGTCTTGGCTGTACGGTGCACCTGGTGGGCGTTCCCAGGTTTGTGGCCATTGCGCAACATCTTCGCGTACAGCCGCTCAAAGTGCTCAGGTTGCACCTTGTCCAGTCGGTGAGCACCGACATTCGGGATGAGGTGCTTATAGACCGCTGTACGATAGCCCTGAAGTGTTTTGAATCGGACGGTAGGCCCGGCTATCTCTTCAACCCACTGAGCTAGCCACTCCGCGACAGTTGGAATACGTCCAGGCTTGGTCACCTTTCCTTCGTCGCGTTGCCGCTCAAGTCGGCCCACGGCCTCTACGACCGTGTCGTGGTCTTTAGACTTGACGTGCCGCCTGTCAGGCTTACCGTTGTCCTTTACGCCAACCGTGACTCGGCCGTGCCAGCACTTATCGTACTCGCTGAAATAGATGCTGGATCGGCCGTTTGGGTTTCGACTGTTCTTGGTGCGTGGCATCTCGACCTGCTCCTATGCGGCTGTGTGTTGAGTAACTAGACCTGCCGCGTATTCGCGGACAGCGGATGCGGGCACGCGTCGGAGACGCCCAATGGTGACGGAGGCGATTTCGCCCGCCTTCACAAGTTTGAACATCAACGTACGACCGATGCCAAGTTGCTGCGCTGCCTCTTCGACCGTCAGAAGCACCCGCTCCGGTATGGAGCGGGCTTCCAACACGGTTGGCCGTTCTGGCTCTCGCTCCGTAAGGACCTGCATGAGTTGCGCAAGCACTGTGGCCAATTCTGTTGACTGTGCCTTCGGCATCAGGCCCCCCAAGCGAGTAGTTCGGTGATCGGGTCACTGTGGTGTTGTTCGTTCCACACGAGAACCGTGGTGGGTCGTCCTCTTGCAGGTGTGGTCTTGTGGATGTGCGCCGCGTTCTGTTCGGTGAGCTGACCAATGAGCGAGTTGATTTGCTCAGTGCTTCGATTGCGACCGAATAGGGCGCTGACTTCGGTTTGAGTCATGCCCTTTGGTCCTGCCTGGCGCAGTCCAGCGGACAGTTTGTCCAGGTCGTTGTCTCCGCTCAGGTCGCCGAACACGTCTCGCGCTGTGTCTGCGGCGTATTTCACGACCGCAAGACCAGCCCGAATGTGATCAGCATGAATCTCCGCAACGCCGTCGATCAGGGCATAGAGCAGCGCCAAGCGGAGGACATAGGCAGGTGCCCGTGCGAGAACTTCCCCGAGCGGGCCGTCTACTTCGCTGTCACAGAGAGCGCGGTAGACCTGTTTCCAGTAGGCGCCTGCTGCCTCGTTGCGCCGGTATCGGGTGGGTGGCGCGACGTGTGCCCGGTGGATCCTGGGCTCAAGGTCCGCCGCGATTTCGGCAAGGTCTGGTTCGGGTGTCTCGTCGTCCAGTAGTTGCCACTGGCGGACGGCAATCGGTAGGAACCGGTTGGCGGTGCCGCCGGACACGTCGGCACCGGACAGCTTGAGCCGCAGCTCTCGGGCGGTGATGTGGCCGATGACGACCAGGTGGACGCCGCTGGCTTTGAGTGGGTCGGTGCGGGTCATGACCTGTGCGGAGTCCTCTTCCCAGAGGGTGCGCAGCAGTGGCCCTAGGGTGCTTGCCTCCCTTTTGCTCGCGGTGAGGGTGCGGGCGAACTCTTTCTCGGTGACGATCAGGCGCCGGTCTTGGACCTCGTCGGGGTTGGCCCGATCGGCGAAGTGCGCGACCAGGCCCTCACCGGACGCCAGGCCGGAGGCCAGGCAGTGCTCTACGAAGTACGAGTTAAACGAATTAAACGAAGAAACGAACTTCTTGGCCTGGGCCAGGGACTCACCTTTGCGGCCCACGCCGGTCGGTCCAATGATCAGCGGCCAGATGCGGGCCGGATGCTGACTGCCACCGATGATGACGTGCGGCCCGTCCCCGACCATCGCGCCGAGGATCGCGAGAATCTGCACGAGCACCCCGGCCGGGTGCGCTTCGGTCGTGGGATGGATCCGCCGGACCGCCTCACCGACCGGACCGTGGAGGGCTGCGGGGTGCAGCCGAGGCAGACCCTGCACGGGAGCGGTCACCTCGTCGGCATCCCCTACCGTCTCCGGTGGCATGTCTGGCACGGCACGCAGTGGGGCGCTCATGCGACGTCCCAGTCAGACCAGATCGTTCGCGGCGCCGGAACGAGCCGGTTGCCCTTGACCTGCCGGGGCCGGGACGCTCCTGCCCTGAGCCCGTTGTCAATAGTTCGGTCTACTTCGGACTCGGTGCAGTCGCAGTCAGACACGACCATGTGCCGGGCCGCGTTGCGCAGTGCGTCCCGCGCGGTCACCCACGGCACGAGCTGGGCGCCAACGAGCTGCCCCAACGCGACAGACGAGGCGAACAGAACCCCGGTGTGCCGCCCTGCCTGCGCAGCGGCGACGCGGTCACATTCTCCGTGGATCGCGGCCCGCACGTAGGACGGCAACCGCCGGGTGTTGACAGGCACCACGACCGGTGCGGGCCTGGGCTTGGGCATGAGCAGCTGGGCGATCCATGCCGGCAGTTCCGCCGGGGCCTGGTCGTCGGTGGTGGTGTAGGGGCCGTCCGGGGTGACCGACCCTGCGGCGGCGACGTAGCCCCCATGTGCCCGGGTGTCGACTTTCCAGCCAAGACCGTTGGTGTCGCCTTCGGTGATGCCCAGCCGGATGTCCGGTGGCGCGGCGAAGTAGAGGTGTGTTCCGCCACGTGCCGATCGGGCGCTGTGCGTGTCCCAGGGCACCTCTTGGCTGTGCTGCTGGCAGACGGCTGTGAACACGTCGTGGCCGTCGCCTATGCCCTCGATCTGCCACCGTGGCGGCGGCAGGTCATCTGGTGACTTCGGCACGTCGAGATCCACCACAACAAGCCCGCTCGGGCCGGTCGCGATGCCGACATTGAACGGGCCGGTAGCCCACGCCCGGCGAATGCGGTCCGGGTCGGTGGTCGCGCGTTGCTCCCACCCCTGGTGCCCGTCCCGGCAGACTCCGGTACGGGGACATGGGCGTTCCTTGGTGTCGCCATGCAGGGCAGGGGGCTTCTTACGGCCGGGCCGGATGGGGAACACGTGCCAGCCGCGATCAGCGGCACGCAGTGCGGCGGACATGAGGCGCTGTCGGACGTCGCTCATGGCGGCCTCCTTGTGGTTGATCAGTAGCGGTTGCGGTCGGCGGGGTCGTCGATTCGGTCCGTGCGGCGGTGGGCGTCGCGCAGCCGGTTGAGGACATGTCGGCCGGGCCGGACGCGGCGGCCGGTGCCGTGACAGCGGCTGCAGAGCACGGCGCGGCGTAGTGGGTTGTGGTGGCGGCAGGGGCCGAAAGGCCGTAGCCAGCACACCGTCAGGTAGCCGATGGTGAGCAATGCGAGCACGAGTAAACCGATGCCAACCAGCACGACCAGTCCGCTACCGTGGGTAGCGGGTACGGTGTCGGCGGTAGCGGCGAGATTGGACACAGGAAGCCTCCTACGGGCCGTTTTTGGGCAGGGCTCCGCGGAACCGCTACCCGCTACCTGCGGAAATAGGGCCTGATCAGGTGTGGTGCGGCTAGTAGCGGGTGGGGGTAGCGGTGCCGCTACCGGTAGCGGGGCAGCCGCTACCCGGCGACCGTCCCCCACCCGTCGCTGTTCGTTACCTTGAGTTACTTTCCAGTGGTGTCGCGCCGACTCGCTGCGGTCGCCACGTCGGCGGCACGGGCGCCTTTGAGGACTTGGCCGTCCCACTTGAGGTTCACGCTGGGGACGCCCAGCGCGCGCAGCTGCGCGCTGATCGCTTCGGCGGTCAGGTCGGCGTAGTGCTCCGACATGGATTCCGCCATGCGTGAGGAGAGGATCTGCCAGGGCAACCGTGTGTCGGCACCGAACGCGGTCCGCGCGTCGGCTAGGACGTCCCGCATCTGCCGCTCGATCTGTTCGCCCGCCGCTTCACCGGTCAGCGTGCCAAGCCGCTCCCGCTGCGTACGCGCGGCAGTCAGGATGCGTTCCGCGTCACCGTGATCGGCCAGGAACGTCCGCACGGTCGGTGTCACATCGGACTGTCCATACAGGTAGCCCACACCCCGGTACTCGTCGCCGACAGGCAGGCTGGACGCGTCGTAGCCCTCGGCGTACGCGTCGCCGCCCAGGACGGCTTCGCTGACAAGACGGTTGCCGCACTTGAGGGCGAAGCGCACAGCGTGGTTGTCGCGGTAGCGGTTGAACAACCGGCCCACATCCCCCGCACCCACCCCGGAAGGCTTCTGCGAGCTGGACAGGATGCACACCCCGGCCGACGGGCCTACAGCCTGGATACGGGACAGTTTCGCGGCGATGTCCTTGTTCACGGCCTGGTCTTCGGTTTCGAAGTAGACCTGGAACTCTTCCATCACCAGCACAACCACCCGCAGATCCGGGTAGCGGGGGTCGCGCGCAAGCTCCTCGGTGAGCTTGCCCTCCGGGCACACTGAAACCGGCAGGGTGGCCAAGACCTGGTTGACCTTCTCAATGTGGGCCAGGATCTCGTCCAGCACAGCGACGAGGTGCTCTATAGGGTCGGCGTCATTGGGGTTAGGGTGAGTGCCGAACACGATCCGGTGGGCGACCATGCGGAACTTGGCCCAGTCCGGCGAGTTCTTACCGTCCACAATGAACAGCTTCACGAACGGGTCCAGTGCGGCGTGCAGGGCGATCAGGCGCGCGGCGAACGTCTTTCCCTTACGCGGCTGGGCACCCACGAGCACCGATACCCACATCAGCGCCAGCTCAACCAGGCCACCGCGTTCGTCCTTGCCGAACCGCACCGGGCGCCAGATGCTGCGCGGCTTGCCGTCCAGCATGTCCGTGCGCCCAACCGGCACTGCCAGCGGGTCACGGTCGGCAACAAACAGCATGTGCCGCCGGGCAGACGACCGGTCCGGCGTCAAGAACACCTGGTTAACGTGCACGTCCAAACCTGACGCGATCTTCTCGCGAACACCCATCACGTCCGACCAGCCCTTACCCCACGGCAGGTCAATCACAACCTGGGAACCGATGTTGCGCGCGTCGCGGGACATCGCGGACCCGAACTGGATTTGCTGGTCCGGCTTGCTCGGGTGTCCCAGACCGGCCGCGTAGTAGGCACGCAGCACGATGTCCGCGTTGAGCTTGCGGTACCGGGGCGCCACCACGGCCGTGCCCACCAGCGTATGTCCGGCTGGACGGCCGTATCTAGCGGACAGCAAGACGATGCCGGTGAGGATGAGCGTCAGCCACGCCGTGGGCAGCGATGTCCACAGCACGGGTCCACCGATGCCCACCAGGAGCGCTTCGAGGGCTAGGACGAATCCCCGCCATGACCGGGTGGCCTTGATCTGCCGGTGGACCCTTTCCCACTCCAGCAACTGTTTCGTGTCGGCTGCGTGCTGTTCCAGGGTGAAGGAGTTGCGCACCCACCACCAGCGGACCTGTGTGGCCAGCAATCGGACAAGGCCGCGTGTGGCAAATGCGGACATCTTGAGCAGGTACCAGGGTGAGCGCACGGCGTGATAGCGGGTGATGTGCCAGGCCCGGCCTGCCGCACGGGAGACCGTGGCTTTCAGGTTCTCCGGCCGCAAGGCGGGTGGGATGATCGGCCGCGCTGTGCCCGCGACCGGACCGGTACCCGCCATAGCGGCGGTCACGTCCACTGTGTCCACAGGGGTCGGCGGACCGGGCGGGGCCTGAGGTGCGTCGTCCAACTCGATCTCATAGGCGGTTTCACCTGCGGAGATGCTGACGACCTCACCGTCCACCACGGGCACAAATGTGGTGCCCCGCGGAAAGATAGCCCGGTCCTCGTCGGGCCGGTCAGAGTCCGGTGTGGACACATGGTTTTCGGTGGTGGTCATCGGTTGCGCTCCTCGTGCATCAGGTGCATCAGTGCCGCGCCGCAGCCAAGGACGACGACCGGCAGGCAGGCGACAAAAGTGGTGATCAGCCATGGAGCCGTGGTGATGCCGGCGGCGGACATCAGGTGGTAGGCCACTTGTCCAGTCATGCCCAGGGCGAGTGACCCAAGTGCGGACCACATCGCGAACCGGCGTGTCCGCGCCGCGCGGGTCCGGCCGGATAGCCACACGCTCATGGCGAACGCGGCGTATGCCTCGACACCGATCGGCAACGTGATCGCGGAATTGATGACCAGCTCATCCCAGATACCCGGCAGAAGCTGAATCGGGCCGAACCCGGTCATGCGGCCCAGGCCCACCCAGCCGCCCCAGATGGACACGAACGCTCCCATGGCCAGCAACACCACTGGCCACCGCCGGACCTGTCGGGCCTGCCGAGTAGTCGTAACCGGGTCTATTTCTGATTCGGCCACGACCGGCTCACTGGGGACAATCGGCTGTGTCTCGCCCGCCTCGACCGTCGCTACCGTGACGGTCGGAACCGGGTCTACGACGGGCATGACCTGCGTATCCCGGTCCGTGAGCGTCGGCTGAGCATCCTCGGGCGTGCCCGGCTCTGTCTCCAGATACGGTTCGGTCGCGGGGTCGGGGACCGGGACGGAGCGCAGGGCACGGACAGGGTGTTCGTCGGCCGAGTCGTGGCCCGCCTGGGCAAGCGCGGCCAGAACGGCGCGCGCCTTGGGCGCACCCACCTTGAACTCACTCATGATCTGGTTGCGCGACGGCATCCGGCCCAGCTCTGCCATGCGCTCCCGGACCCGGGGCACGAGGTCTGCGACTGAGAGCGGGTACGCGCTTCCTGTGCTTGCGGTCATCGCTGCTCACCACCCTGGGCGGGGCGCTTCTCGGTGAGCAGGACGTTGCTGCGCCGTTCGAGACTCGCGGCCCAGCGCTCCAAGGCGTCTGCCGCGCTGACGTGATGGCCGCCGGGGATGCTGCGACGCATGGATGTGGCCAGTTCGTGGTATCGGTAGCCGATCTCCCGGTTGACCAGTTGGGTGGCCATGTCGGTGCCGATCTCGTGCACCACGGCGGCCAGGTCCATCAGCCGGACACTGAGCTTGCCGCCGGTGTCGGTCAGCCACTGGGCGGACGTTTTGGCCAGGCGGGTTTGGATGTCGTTGAGGCTCCATCCGGCCAGGGGCCGGGACGGGGTGTCTACCATCAGAGGTTCTCCTGACAGGTGGTATGGGTTGGGAGACCCGGCCCGGTGGGGTACGTGCTTGGCGGTTCGGACCGCCGGGCCGGGGCACGTTGTGGGGTTAGTTCTCGCAGTAGGCGCACTCGTCGTAGAGGCACTCGCCGTCGCACTCGTCGTCACCGCAATGCGGGTCGTGTTGCTCCGGGAACATGTCGGCATACTCGGGTGTGCCCTCGCAGTCGTCACAGACTTGGTCGTTGTTGCAGTCGGCGATCTCACCGCAAATCACGCAATTGGCTGTGATCACAGGAAAGTTCACGATCCTTTCTGGACAGAAGTTGGTTAGGCCGCGATCGGCAGGGCGGCAGAGGTGTCGGTGGAGTCGGTTTCCACGCAGGTGAAGCACTTGCCTAAGGTTGGATGGATGACGTAGAGGCGGTCATGGCCGCATTCGGGGCACAACCGGCGGGCCAGGTTGGCTTTCGCCAGAGCGCGCCATTTCGCGGGGGTCATGGGCCGGACCGGTTTCGCCAGCGCGATCAGGTAGAGGTTGGCGAACATTCTGCGCATGCCCTTGCGGCTGAAGAAGTACAGCACCGCCACCGGGTCCTGACCGCCCGGCCGCAGACCCATGCGCCGCAACTGGCCTTTGGTGGCCAACAGGTTGCGGGGTGCGGTGTTCCAGGACATCAGCGGCAGGCCATCGTGGATGCCCCTGGTCAGCTCTTGTACGTCCGACCATGGCACGTCGGCCCACACCCATGGGTGTTGTCGGCCGCTCACGAGTCGGCCACGTACTTGCGGATCTCTTCGGCGACGGACTTCGCTGACCGGCCGTAGGTCAGGCGGGTGAGCCGGTACACCCAGCAGCCTGCGAAGTCGAAGTAGAGCCGAACCTGTTCGGAGCCGTTCAGGTTCACCACTTGGTAGGTGACCGTGTTGTGCTCGAACTGCCAGCATCGGCCGCCGGTCATGGGAGTGGGTGTCAAGCTGGTCATGGTGATCACGCGGCTTTCTGCTCGGTAACTTCGTGGTGCGCCCAGCGGATGCGGCTGAATGGGTCGATCCACGGGTGGTGGTCCGATGCCCAACGGGGCTGGTAGCGCAGTGGATAGCCGGTCACCAAGCGAGAGGGACCGAACGTGGCATTCGCACGCCGCTCAACAGGCGCGCCACTCAAAGGAGGTTGCGGCATCACGCGGCCTCGCCGTCCGGAGTGATGCGCACTGGGAAGGCCCGGACCACACCAGCAACCGTCCGGTGCTCGATCCGGCGTCGACGCCGATGTGCGGCTGTCTGGTCCAGCAAGGCGGACGTCGGCTCTGCGGACTCGTCGGCCGACTCGAACGCCTCTGTGATGAGAAGGTCAATGTCTCGTTCGGTCAACCCGTCGGGATAGAAGTTGCTGCTGTACATGGAAGTTTGCTCCAAAGGGTGCTTTAAGGGTTGGGGACCCGGCCCTGGTAGGCACGCGCTTGGCGGTTCGGACTATCGGGCCGGGTAAGCGTTCTAGGACCACGCATGTCGCGTTGGTCAGGGTCTGCGCGTGGTTGGAAAGCGAGAGGGGGCAGCCTCGGCCGTAGATCTCCAAGCATTGGCGTCCAATGCCACACGTCCGCTCACCGCGAGTCGCGGGTCGTCGCGAACCCCGAAACGCTCGCCGCGCATGCGCGGGTCGTCGCGATCTCGAAGTCAGGACCCGGAAAGGGCCTGGACTTGACGTGCTGCCTGGGGTGCGGGCTCTAC
>CBIMJO010000089.1:0-13858 GCA_966244135.1 uncultured Actinocrispum sp.
CGGTCGCGCCGAACTCGACCGGCCGTACCCGGATCGTGTTCGACCGCATGGACAACGCCTACCTGGTGATGCCGTACGGCCGGATCGTCTCGGCCTCCAAGGCCAGCGGGTGGACCGACTGGACCCTAGTGTTCGACCGGCCTGGGATGAACGTCTTCGGCGAGGTGACGGTGGATTCCTCAAGGCTGGCAACCGAAGGCGTGCTTTCCGTGTTCTACCAACAGCGTTCCACCGGAACCACCCCCTCACCCATCCGCGTCGCCGACCTCCGCCTGGGATGACAACAAAGGAAGGACCCACCCGTGCTGCGCTACCCGTTGCTGCATCCGCCGTTGATCGGAGCCCTGGCCGCGACCGGTCACGGATCGCATGTGCTGATCGCCGACGCCAACTACGCGCACACGACCAACGTCCACCCGGGCGCCGAGCGGATCTACCTGAACCTCCGCCCCGGCCTGATCGCCGTCGACGAGATCCTGACGACGCTGCTCACCGCGGTGCCGATCGAGTCGGCGGCCACCATGCGCCCCGATGACGGTTCCACACCGGCGTTCTGGGCGCGCTACCAGGAGGCTCTCGGGCTCGATGTCCCCTTCGGCGCCATCGGGCGGCAGGAGTTCTACGAGACGTGCCTCAAGCCCGGCCTGGCGATCTGTGTCGCCTCGGGCGACGACCGGCACTACGCGAACCTGCTGCTCACGATCGGTGCGACTCCAGGACGACCGGACACGCCCTAATCCGGGATCACCCGCCGGCGCGGACGATTCTGGTCTCGGCCTCGCCGGCGAGGATCAGGTAGGCGCTCGCCGTCCAGGTGTAGGCGCGGTCGCGCAGGCCCTGTCCGGTCAGGGCGTCGAAGTTCTCGGCGAACCCGGACTTCTCGCACACCGCCCGGAAGCGGGCGCGGATCGGGTCGGCCAGCGCGACCGCGCCGCCTCGGCGCAGGCCATCCTCGATCAACACCGTGGCCGGTGCCCACACCGGACCCCGCCAGTAGCCGTCGGCCTCGTAGAAGGGGGAATCAGGCCGTTCGGTGGCCAGGCCGACCGGGGTCAGGTGTCCCGTCACGGCCGTGGCGACCTTGGCGTGCACCTCTACTGGAAGCTGCCGACCCAGAACGATGGGCATGAGCTCAAGCAGACTCGCCGTCATCCGCGGTATGCCGTCGAGTGTGTAGCTCGGGAACGTGGCGTCGTTCCACCGTTCCCGCAGCAGTGCGGTGAGCATTGTCTCGGCTTCCCAGGCCCATCGCGTCGCGGCGGCCGGGTCACCGGTCTCCCGGGCCAGCTCGGCCAGTTCCCGCATCTGCAGCACCAGGAAAGCCGCGAGATCAGGGGACTGCACAAGGTGCTGTTCGCCGAACACCGTGGCGTTGTCCCAGCCGCTGTCGTTGCCGTGCTCGTAGTGCGGGAACACCTGTCCCGGTGCCCGGCGGTGGTCGAGCCAGAAGGTGGTCCACGCCTCGATCTGCCGGTAGAGCCGGGGGATTTCGACGGGAGGCAACCCGTCGGGCAGGCGCTCGCGGAGCCTGCTCACCGCCCAGCCGTGAATGGGAGGTTTGACGAAGTTGTGCAGGATCTCGGCGTGGGTGACCGAGTCGGGCAGCGCGCCCTGCTCGGTCTGGTGGTCGAACACCACCTGCAGCTGGTCCCAGGCCAGCTCGGGTGCTCCGGGGGCCAGGGCGAGGGCGTTGAAGCAGTGGTCCCAGCTCCAGACCTTGTCCATCCAGTGCTTGGACATCAGCACCGCGGGACGGCCGACGAAGCCAGATGGGTCCACAATGGACGACCACAGCAGGTAGCAGGCGAGCTCGGCGGCCGGAGTGCGGTCGCCGCGCCAGGGCGCGACCGCGTCGGTGAACTCGGCGAGAGCCCGCCGCGATGCCGCCACGACCTCTGCGAACGGCTTGCGGGTGGCGAAGCGCTCCCGGGCCGTGCTCAGTTCTTCCAGTGCCAGGTCCCAATCGCCGCCGTCGGCGCCGATCACGACCTCGCGTCGAGTCGTGCCCAGCGCGCAGGCGCCATGCGCCTCGGCGTGTCCGGAAAGGACGGTCAGCCGGTAGCGGTGGCCGGTCTCGTAGGAGGTGAACACGTACGACGAGGTGACCGGGTCGGGGAAGAAGTAGGTCCCAGTGAACGGCGTGAGGGTGGCTTCGGCGGCGGCGATGCGCATGCCCAGGCCGGATCCGGTGACCCTGAGCGTGGACGGCGACTCGAACGCGGCGGTGACCTGCCCCCGTCCCGCCGACCAGGTCAGCACCGCAGGAGTGGCAGTCACGTCGGCGGGCACGCGGACGTCATCGCGTACCGGGACGAGCTGGAGCACCGCGTGCATGCCGTTGCGGTGCGACACCAGATGGATGTCCTGCGCGTAGGTGGCGGGCGCGACGACGGGGGACAGGCCGAACCAGGCTCCCCGATGGCTGAACGGTATTTCCTGCACCGAGAAGTCGTCCACGGGCGTCCCTTCGTCAGTCCCTGACCGCGCCGGCGGTGATGCCCGCGGCGACGAACCGCTGCGCCAGCACGAGCAGGGCGGTGGCGGGCACGGACGCGATCACGGCCGTGGCCATGATCGCGTTCCACTCCTGGTTGTTGTTGCCGATGTACCGGTAGATACCGAGGGTCAGCGGCTTGAGCACACCGCCGCTGTCCAGGGTCGCCGCGAACACGAAGTCCGACCACGCCCACAGGAACGCGAACAGCGCGGCGACGACGATCCCGTTGCGGCTCAAGGGGAGCACGATCGACCAGAACGTGCGCCACGCGCCCGCCCCGTCGATTCGCGCGGCCTGGACCACCTCGTCGGGCACCGACGCCATGAACGAGGTGAGGATCAGCGCGGCGAACGGGACCGCGATCGTGGAGTCGGCGAAGACCAAGCCCCACACCGTGTTGGTGATGCCGAGACGGACATAGATGCCGTAGAGCCCGAGCGCCATGATGATGCCGGGGATCATCTGCGCGACGAGCAAGGCGAATCCGAGCAGCCGACGGCCGCGGGGGCGCAGCTTCGCCAGTGCGTACGCGGCGGGCGCGGCCAGCGCCAAGGTCAGTACGACGGTACCGGACCCGACCAGCAAGCTCGTGCCGAAGTAGGGCAGTTGCTCGCGCAGCACCCGGGCGTATCCGTCGAATGTCGGTGTGGCGGGCCAGAAGTCCGGTGGCGATTTGCGCATCATCCCCGCCGGGGTGAGTGAGACGTTGATCATCCAGTAGACCGGGAACAGCATGACGGCGGTCAGCAGCACGCCCACGGCGGTGCGCAACCCGCGCCTGATCATGCCGCCTCCTGGTGGCGCTGCACGCGGATGTAGAGCAGACCGGCGGCGACGGACAGCAGGATCAGCACATTGCCCACCGCGGCGCTCGGTCCGAAGCGCGGCAGCATGCTGCCGAAACCGAGCTCGTAGGACCAGGTGGCCAGCGTGCTGGACGAGCCGCTCGGGCCGCCGCGGGTCATGATCCAGATGATGTCGAACACCTTGAGCGTGTAGACCAGGCCGAGCAGCAGTGTGACGCCGGAGACCGGCCGCAGCATCGGGAAGGTGATGTGCCGGAACGTCTGCCACCGGCCCGCGCCGTCCAAAGAGGACGCTTCGTACACCTCGGCCGGGATGGTGCGCAGCCCGCTGTGCAGCACGACGAGGTTGAACGGGATGCCGATCCAGATGTTGGCGATGATCACCGACACCAGCGACCACCCCGGCGAGGTCAGCCAGTTCACCCTGCCCACGCCGAGGACCTCGAGTACGGCGTTGACCACCCCGGCCTCACTGTTGAGCATCCACGCCCAGGTGGACGCGGACACGATCAGCGGCAGCAGCCACGGCACCAGCATCAGCGCCCGCAGGGTCGTGGACAGCCGGAAGTCGCGGGCGAAGAACACGGCCATCGCCAGGCCGATGCCGTACTGGAACGCCAGCGATGTCACGGTGAACACCGCGGTGTGCACCAGGGCCGAGCCGAAACCGGGATCGGCAAGGACCTTGGCGTAGTTCTCGAAACCCGTCAGCGGCGCACCGCCCTGCACGAAGGACCGGACGGTGTAGTCGCGGATGCTCAGGTCGATGTTGGTCAGCAACGGATAGACGTAGCACAGCAGCAGGTAGGCGACGAGCGGGAGCAGGAACGCCCAGCCGGCGAGCCGCCCGCGCAGCCTCGGCACGGTCCTACTTCGTCGCCGAGGCCGCGGCGGCCTGGGCGGCCGAGAGCGCGTCCTGCGGCGACTTCGACCCGGTCAGCGCCGCCTGCACGGCGGTCCACAGTGGCTCGGAGATCCTGGGGTAGCGGGTGCCGAGGCCGTCGCCGGTCCGGCTCCTGGCCGCCTTCACCGCGTCGACCCACACCTTCAGGTCGGGTTGTGCGGCGATCTGCTGTTGCTGGACCGAGGACACCGCCGAGACGTAGGTGAGCGCGGTATCGGTGGCCTGCACGGTGTCGGCACTGGTGAGACAGCCGGCGATCTTCGCCGCGGTCGCCTCGGCCTGCTTGTCGCCGTGGCTGGGCACGGTGACGAACTCACCGCCGGTCGGGGCGGGCGCCACGCCCCCGGTCCGGGACGGGATCGGGATGACGCCGTAGTCGAATCCCGCCTTCTTGGCGTTCTGCAGCTGCCAGGTGCCGTTCTCGGCGAAGGCGTACTCGCCGGTCGCGAACTCCTGCCAGCTGGTGGTCTGCGTGTTGCCGATCACCGAGTTCGGCGCGTATTTCTTGTCCAGCCACGACTTCCACTGCGTCAGCGCGGCCACCGCCGCGGGCGAGGCCAGGTCGGTCAGCTGCCCGCCGGCGCCCCAGAACCACGGCAGGAACTGGAAAGTCCCTTCCTCGGTGCCGATCGCCGAGAACGTGATGCCCTTCTTGCCCGCCGAGGTGACCTTGGTCAGTGCCGCCTCCAGCGAGGCCCAGTCGGTGATCGACGCCGCGTCGACGCCCGCCGCCGTCAGTACCGCCTTGTTGTAGTACAGCGCCAAGGTGTTCGCACCGATCGGCACACCGTAGACCTGTCCGCCGGTCTGCCCGGCGGCGATCAGGTTCAGCGACGCCGCGGTCGCGTCCAGGCCGGTGTCCTGGTTGGACTTCAGCACACCGGCCTCCGCCAGCGTGGACACCACCGGGTTGTCCACCACCAGCACGTTCGGTGCGGTGCCCTGCTGCGCCGCCAGCAGCACCTTGCTGGTCAGGTCGGTCGTGTCGTAGGCCTGCCGCTGGATGGTGACGCCCGCCTGCGTGCCGCACTTCTCGATCACCTTCACCCACGCGGAACCGGTGTCGAACTGGGGATACGGATCCCACAGCGAGAACGTGCCGCCGTTCGCGGCGGTCTGGCCGGCCGGGCCGGAGCAGGCGGACACGCCCAGGGCCGCAGCCACCAGTGTCGTGAGTGTCGTGGTCAGTCGCCGGGTGATCGGTGAACGCCTCATCGCGTGTCCTTCCGGCCAGCGAGTCGAACCGGTTCGACTCACGGATGGAGCCAACATAGCCAGGACGACCAGGTGGTGCAAGACTTTGCAGCCACGGACGTTCGATGTACCGTCGAATCGGTTGGATGGTGAGCGGGTGAACATCGGGGAGATCGCCAAGCGGGCCGGAGTCTCGCGCAGCACGGTGTCCTACGCGTTGTCCGGCAAGCGGCCGGTGGCGGCGGCGACCGCCCGGCGGATCAACGAGGTGATCGCCGAACTGGGCTACCGGCCCAACGCCAGTGCGCGGGCGCTGGCGGAGGGGCGCACGCGCACGATCGGCCTGGTCATCCCGCCCGCCAGCCGGCGGCTGACCGATGTGCAGCTCGGCTTCGTGGCCACGGTGGTGGAGGAGGCCGCCGGGCACGACCTCGATGTGCTGCTGTCGCCCAGCGGGGGAGACCACGACCGGTCGTTCGAGCGGATCGTCACCGGCCGCCGGGTGGACGGCGTGATCCTGATGGAGATCCTGCTGGACGACCCGCGGGTGGCCCGGCTGGCGCGCGGCGCGCTGCCGTTCGTGACCATCGGGCACGTCGAGCATCCCGGCTCGTCCTGGTGGGTGGACGTGGACTACGCGGCGCTGGTCCGCCGGTGCGTGCACCACCTGGCCGATCTCGGGCACGAGCATGTGGTGCTCGTCAACCGCTCGGCGGAGCTGGTGGCGGCCGGGTACGGTCCCGCGCTGCGCTCCACGGCGGGGTTCCAGGAGGCGGCCGCCCAGCGGGGCCTGTCCGCGCACATCGTCTGCTGCGCCGACGAACCCGCCGCGGGTCTGACGTGTTTCGAGGAGATCCGCGAGCACCGGCCGGAGGTCACCGCCGTGGTGACGATCAACGAGGCCGCGCTGCCGGGCCTACAGCGGGCGTTGCACAACACCGGACTGGCCGTGCCACGGGACTTCTCCATCACCGGGGTGATCGCCGACCGGCTGGCGCGGGAGTTCCACCCGCCGCTGACCGCCGCCGACGTCCCGGCCGCGCAGATGGGCCGGATCGCCGTGGACCTGCTCGTCGAACGGATCGCCGACCCCGGCGCGACGCCCCGGCACGCGCTGCTGGAACCGGTGATCTCCCTGCGGTCCAGTACCGGAGCCCGTCTGCGCTAGCTCGTGGCATCGAATCGTTTCGATGAGTACGAAGCATTGCAGCATGCGCAGAATGAGGCGTACGGTTACCTGCTGATCGAATCGATTCGACACCATCTCGGGTACTCCGTCCCTGCAGCTCAAGGAGACACATGGACACCAGGTCCAGGAGGTGGCGCGGGCATCGGCGCGGCATTGCCGCGCTCCTCGCTGTCGGCGCGGCCGTTGTAACTTTCACCGTGCCGGCACAGGCCGCGGACGAATCCGTCACCGTCGACTTCTCCGTCGCGGGCGGCGCTCCGTCCTATCGGGCCTCCGGCTGGATCTACGGCATGACCGAGGACGCGTCCGCGCCCGCGGACCACTTCTTCCGGGACGTGCGGTTCCGGGCCATGCGTGCCGGTGGCGCCCAGCTCGACAGCCCGGGTGGCTGGGTGTCCGGCCGCTACGATCGCCGGTGGAACGCGACCCGTGCGCAGTTGTTGCGCACCCGGTCGCTGGGCGGGGAGTTCGTCCTGCTGGTGCACGACCTGTGGGGCGCCGACGGCTACCCGATCTCCCGTTTCCCGGGTGACAACGGCAACTGGACCGACTACGACAACTTCCTCACCCGCCTGATCGGCGACGTCCGGGCGACAGGCGCCCCGGTGCAGTGGGATCTGTGGAACGAGCCCAACATCACGTTGTTCTGGAACCGGCCGCAGGCACAGTACTTCGAGCTGTGGCGGCGCACGTACCAGCGGGTCCGGGCCGCGTTCCCGGCGCAGCTGATCGTCGGCCCGAGCCTCGCGGGTGTGCCGACGACCTCAGGGAGCTGGTGGACGCAGTATCTGGACTTCGTTCGTGCCAACAACGTTGTCCCCGACATCGTCAGCTGGCATTCCCTGCCGGGCGATCCGGTGGCCAACGTGGCGGCGGCGAACTCCTCATTGGACTCCCGCGGTATCCCGCACCCGCGTCCCTACCAGATCAACGAATACGGCGCGTCGAACGAGCAGAACCCCGGCGGTGGCTCCTGGTACATCGCCCGGCTGGAACGCAGCGGCGCCGACGGCCTGCGCGCGAACTGGGCAGGCGGGGCGAACCTGCACAACGATCTCGCCAGCCTGCTGGTGCGCAACTCCGCCGGGCAGCACCAGCCCAAGGGCGAGTGGTGGGTCTACCGGTTCTACGGCTCGCAAACCGGCCAGATCGTCTCCGTAACGCCCAGCCGGTCCTATGACGCCTTTGCCACCAAGGCGACCGGCAACGCGAAGATCCTGGTCGGCGGACGCGGCACGACCGGCGCCATCGCGGTGACTCTGCAACGGCTCGACACCACCAGTGGCATCGTTCAGAACAACCAGGTGCGGGCGCTCGTTCAGCGCGTTCAGGCCAACGGTGGTGCCGCGGTGCAGAGCCCGGTCACCATCCAGAACTCGGTGGTGACCCTTTCCGGCAATGCCGCGACGGTCACCCTCCCGCACACCAACGCCGACGACAGCTTCACCGTCACGCTGCTGTCCCCTTCGGACAGTGGATTCCAGTCCGTCGCCGTGGCTCAGCACTCGCAGCAGTGCCTGGACAACACCAACATGAGCACGGCCGACGGAAACCAGCAGCAGCAGTTCTACTGCGAGGGCGGCGACCAGCAGCTGTGGAACTTCCGCCCGGTGCCCGGGGTCGCCGACACCTACACCGTGGTGAGCCAGCAGTCGGGCAAGTGCCTTGACGTCACCGGTTCCTCCACAGTGGACGGTGCCGCGGTCCAGCAGCGGACCTGCGTTGATGCGACGATGAGCCAGCAGTTCACCCTGCGACGCGTCACCTACTCCGGCAACGATCCGCACGACTACCAGCTCGTGGCCCGGCACAGCGGCAAGTGCGTCGACGTCAACGGAGTCTCGACCGCCGCGCGCGCCCAGGTCATCCAGTGGACGTGCAAGCCGGCCGGTCAAAGCAGCCAGCTCAACCAGACCTGGCGACTCTGGGGCCACTAGTCCCGATCGCCCCGCGCCTGGCTCGGCCCACGACTGGGAGCGCCCCCAGATCGCGAACTCAGCAGCCGGGCGCCAGTGGCGACTACCTGAAACTGCCGTGGCGCATGGGCTTGCTGACCCAGATCAACTCGACCTGCTGACGAGGCCGGCGTTCGCCGGCCCGCATGAAAGGTGCTCCGTCATGTCCGCGTCATCGAACAGGTTCACCCGGCGCAGGCTGCTCGCCGCCGCCGGGCTGACCGGCGTCGCCGCCGCCACGGGTGCGGTGCGGGCCGGTGCCGTCTGGGCCACCGAGGGACCGAGCAGCTACACGCCCAGCTGGTCGTCGGTGGACCAGCACCCGCCGGCACCGGAGTGGTTCCAGGACGCCAAGTTCGGCATCTACTACCACTGGGGCGTGTTCAGCGTCCCGGCGTTCGCCAACGAGTGGTATCCGCGCAACATGTACCACAACGGATCCAACGAGAACAATCACCACAAGTCCGTCTACGGTGATCCTTCCGTGTGGCCGTACCACAACTTCATCAACGGCGCCCGCGACAAGGCAGGCAACTGGGTGCAGTTCGCGCCCAAGCTGAGATCAGCGGGCGGCGGTTTCGACCCGGCCGAGTGGGCGCAGCTGTTCTTCGACGCCGGTGCGAGGTTCGCCGGTCCGGTCGCCGAACACCACGATGGCTACTCGATGTGGAACAGCACGGCGAACGAGTGGAACTCGGTCAGGACCGGGCCCAAGCTCGACCTGTTGCGGTTGCACGCCGACGCCATCCGGGCCAAGGGCCTGAAGGTCCTGGCGGCCCTGCACCACGCGTTCCACTTCACCGGCTACTACGACGCCGTGCCCACACAATCCACTGAGTCGTTGCGCAGGCTCTACGGCCAGAACGGCACTGCCGCGGAGAACCAGCTCTGGTACAACAAGCTCAAGGAGGTTCTCGACGGCTACCAGCCCGACATCCTCTGGCAGGACTTCAACCTGGGCGCGGTCGACGAGTCGAGGCGGCTGCAGTTCCTCGCCGACTACTACAACCGGGCGGTGGCCTGGAACAAGGACGTGGTCGCCACCTACAAGGACGGCTTCAACAACCGCGGTGAGGTCTACGACTTCGAGCGCGGCGGCCCGACCGGCATCCAGGTCCCGTACTGGCTGACCGACGACAGCGTCTCCGCCACCAGCTGGTGCTACACCGTCGGCATCGGTTACTACACGACCAAGGCCATCCTGCACTCGCTGATCGACCGGGTCTGCAAGGGCGGCAACCTGTTGCTGAACATCGCGCCGATGGCCGACGGCACGATCCCGGACAGCCAGAAGGCGATCCTGCTGGGCATCGGCGACTACCTCAAGCGGTTCGGCGAGTCCATCTATGCCACGCGGGCCTGGGCCGTCTACGGCGAAGGCCCGACGCAGGGCGGTGGCGCCGGGCCCAAGGAGGCGACCAACCGGGACATCCGGTTCACCCGCAGCAAGGACAACACCGTGCTGTACGCCACCGTGCTGGGCTGGCCGGGCGGCACGCTGAACATCACCACCCTCAACTCCGGCCAGGTGGACCTGAGGAACCTGACCGCGGTGCAACTGCTGGACTCCACCGCCGGGTCGTACATCACGTTGCCCGGCCGCAGCCAGGACGGGTCCGGTCTGCACATCACGATGCCCTCGGCCACCCCGCCGTTCACCGCGGCGGCCTACGTGGTCAAGCTGACCTTCGCCGGCCAGATTCCCGCGCCGGGTTCGGGTCCGCTGCCCACGAGCTGGGCGAGGATCGCCAACGCCACCACTGGGCTGGCGCTGGACAGCGGCGGCAACGTCGCCGCCGGATCCCGGCTCAAGCAGTGGAACTGGGACGGCAGCAACAACCTGCAGTGGCAACTGATCGACGCCGGCGGCGGCTACTACCGGATCGTCAACCGCACCAACGGCATGGTCGCCGACAGCGGCGGCAACGCCGCCAACGGCGCGACCGCTGTGCAGGCGGCCTGGAACGGCGGCAACAACCAGCAGTGGCGGCTCAACGCTGTCGGCAACGGCCGGTACCAGATCATCAACCGCGGCACCGGCACCGCGCTGGACGGCATGGGCAACTCCACAGCCGGTGCCGATGCGGGCATGTGGGCACCCAACAACAGCACCAACAACCACTGGACCATCACCAGCGCCTGACCGGGCCCAGTACTCCGCGCTGCCCGGAACGGCGCCGGGCAGCGCGGTTCCAGCCACGACCTGGGGCGAGCCTCCCTCGCCCCGTCCCGGACCGTCCACGGTAGACCTTCCACTGCCTGAAAAGGTCTACTGTGGACGGTCCTTTCGCGCGGAACGCGACGACCGCCGCAGCGACCGCGCGAGGTGAGATCGGCCCGGCCGAGGACGCACGCCGCGACCCGGCCCGGGATTCGCGGCTGGTCGCACGCGCTCAGTGCGCCTGACGCCGGACGGTGGTGGCCGTGCCTGCTACCCGGGTCAGCCGGTCGCCGAACTCACGGCCGCGGTTGATCCCTCAGATCTGTCCCTCGCGGGCGAAGTTCGGCTCCGCCGCTTCCAGCCGCGGTACCGAGATGCCCAGCCGTCGTGCTTCGGCCAGGGTGTCCCGGCAGACCTCGCGCGGCTCCTCGGCGTCGGGGTCGGAGTGCGCCGTGAGGCTCACGCGCGCGAGCGCGACATGAGCAGTCAGCCAGGCGAGCACGGGTGCCGTCAGCAAAGTGGGCGCCCGGAACAGCAGCACACCGCCCCGGTGACGGCGCAGGTCGACGCCGCGAGCCTCGAGGAGCGGCAGAAGCTCGCGCCCGGCCAGCAGCGCCTCGCGCAGGTCGCCCGTTGCCCCGGCCAGTTTGGACAGCGAACCCAGCCGCAGGCCCTGCGAGAACAGGCCGGCATCCGACACGAAATGGACCCACAGCCAGCCGCGGAAGTCAGGCTGCTCCTTGATCCGGAGCCCGGCCTCGCGAAACGCCTGGCGCACGGCCCGTTCCCGGTCGGTCGGGGGCTGGCCGAGTGTGCCGAAGATGACCGACGGCAACAGTGCCCCGTGGAGCACGCCGTCCGCGCCGAAACCGCCACCGGCCTGGGGAAAGCCCCAGGCGATCTGGTTGAGCGGGAGTGCGCCGATCGCGGCCGGCGGCTCGGTCCAGATGTTGCCGAAGATCAGCACCGTGGCCTGGCCGACACGCGGGGCCAGGAAGGCCGTCGCGCCCGCGAGGCGGTGGTGCGGCACGCTGAGCACGATCAGGTCGAAGTCGTGGTCCGGCTCCAGCTCCTCGCGATACCGCACCGGCCACTTCTCGACGACGCGCTGCCCCCACACCCGCCGCCGCGCATCGAACAGATCGAGATCCACCGCTGCTCCGTACGCCGCCGTGCGGCCCGGCCGGACGTAGAACTCGACGTCATGCCCGGCCCGTTCCAGGGCCCAGCCGTACAGCGTGGCGATCACGCCCCGGCCGAACATCAAGATCTTCAAGCCGCACCTCGTGGAGTAGGATTGAAGTGGAGATCATCTCCACTTCACAAGATATGGAGGTAATCTCCATTTGTCAACGCGAGGTGCCGCATGACCCACGCCAAGCCGCTGCGCGCCGACGCCCAGCGCAACCGCGACGCCCTGATCGCCAAGGCCCGCGAACTCTTCGACGCGGGCGACTTCTTCGACCTGCGCTTCGATGATTTCGCCCGGCTGGCCGGGGTGGGCACCGGCACGCTGTATCGCCATTTCCCGACCCGGGAGGCGCTGGCCGAAGCGGTCTACCACGAGGAGGTCGCCGCGCTGTGCGACCGCGCCCGCCAGTCGCAGGCCACGCTGCCCGCGGCGGAAGCCTTGGCGAGCTTCCTGCGTGGCATGGTCGACTACATGGATGCCCACCAGGGCCTGGCCCGGACACTGGCCACGCTGATGGCCACCCGCTCGGGTGCGCTCGCCGAGGGCAGCCGAGCGCTGGAGCAGGCTGTCACCGACCTGGTGGCCGCCGCCGTGCAGGACGGCGCCATCCGCGACGACGTGGACGCCGGCCCCGTGATGATGGCACTGCACGGTATCGGCGCGGCCCACGACCGCCCCAATTGGCGGGCTGAGGCCGATGGCGTCATCACCCTGCTGCTTGACGGGCTACGCCGCTCGCCCTCGGAGAACGGCTCGTCGTGAGCGATGGAAGGGACAGGTGCGCCGCGGGACCGTCCACTTCGACCGGTCCTCCGCTGAACCGTCCGATGTGGACGAACCATGGCACCTACTTGGCTGCTAGGGGTGTCCGGTGCTCCCGCGATCGGTCAGCACGGGGGACAGCAGCCGCACCTCGGCCGCGGACACCCCGTCCAGCCGCTTCATGACCATCTCCACGGCCAGTTCTCCCACGGAGGCCGTGGGAACCGATACGGAGGTCAGCGGGATCGCCTGGGACACGGCCATATCGTCCGGGCACACGGCCAGCACGGAGATGTCCTGCGGCACTTTCTTGCCACGCTTGGCCAGTTCCGACAACAAGGGCCCGAGGATCGCCTCGTTGTGCACGACCAGCGCGGTGATCGCCCGTCGCCGGGCCAGCAGGTTGTCCAGGCAGGTACGCAATGCCTCGTACGTCGGTGCGCACGGCATCGAGGTCGCCCGGATCTTGGCGGCGGTGGCGGTCTGCTCGAAGCCCTTGAGGAACCGGCCCGCGTAGCTCGTGCCGCGTTCGTACACCACGGGGGAGGGGCCCAGCAGGGCGACCGTGCGATGGCCGAGCCCGGCGAGGTGCCGTGCGCTCAGCGCGCCCGCCGCCTCGAAGTCCAGGTCCACACAGGTCAGGTTGCCCGGCTGGTCGGGAACGCCGATCAGCACGACCGGCCGGTCCAGCGACTGCAGCACCGGCACGCGCGGGTCCGCCGACTCCACGTCCATCACGATCAACGCGTCCGCGATCGACGAGGCCGCCACCCGCCGCAGCCCCTCGGGTCCCTCATCCTTGGTGAGCACGAGGACGTCGTAGTCGTAGCCGCGCGCCTCGGCCACGGTCGCGGCCACGAACTGCATGACCACCGGCACGTTGAGGTCGGTGCGCAGCGGCACGACGAGCGCGAGCAGGTTCGTCTTGCTGCTGGCCAGGGCCCGCGCCCCGGCGTTGGGGTGGTAGCCGAGCTTGCGGATGCTGCGCTGGACCCGCCGCCGGGTGTCCTCCGAGATCGAGCGTTTCCCGGACAGCACGTACGACACGGTGCTGGGCGACACGCCCGCTGCCTTTGCCACATCCGCGATGGTGACCACCCGGGAATTCTAGGTTGTGTATCGAGGTCCTCGTTCGATGAGAGGCGGGATCGGGGTGGTTCCTGGCGTCGCCGCCGGGGCGCCGCGAATACTGGTTGTC
>CBIMJO010000090.1:0-13843 GCA_966244135.1 uncultured Actinocrispum sp.
TCGAACATTTGTCCACGCTTGTCGATCATGCGCTTCAATTTGAGCGTCTCGACGTCGATCGACGAAGCCGCGAGGTTCGTCGCACCCGCGGCGCCCTTGTTGCCCACCGAATTGCCGATGCCCGAGGCCACCGGCAGGGCAGCCATACCCTTCAAGAGAGATCGACGTTTCATTGCTGCGCAGCCAAAGCACTACCGTACCCTATGGATATGGCTGAACTCCAACCCGGATCTCCTGCTCCCCCAGCACGACGTCCTGCGTGGCCGTGCGGCGGAAGGAAAGAACCGGCGGGTGCCAGCGCAGCATCTCCTCGACCGCCGACGGCAGCAGCGAGAGATCGTCCCGCAACCGCGCGTACTCGGCCGGATGCTCGACCAGCGCCAGCACTCCGCCGGGCAACGCGCTGCGAACGGTGTCGTTGCCCGCGATCACGACGAGGAAGAAGAACATCTGCAGCTCGGCGTCGTCCAGCGAGCGGCCGTCCACGGAGGCGTTGACCAGCGCGGTCATCAGGTCGTTGCCGGGGTTGTCCTTCTTGTACGCGGCCAGTTCGCTGGCGTAGCCGAACATGTCGGCCAGCGCGGCCGGTGAGCGTGGGTTGACCGGCTTGCCGGACGCGTCCCGCAGCACCTCCGCGTGTTCCGGGTCCTGGTAGCCGATCACGCGGTTCGTCCAGCGCAGCAACAGGTTCCGGTCGGCCATCGGCACACCGAGCAGGTCGGCGAGGTTGGCCAGCGGGAAGTCGTCGGTCACCTCCACCGGCAGGTCGCACGACCCACGTGACGCCACCCCGTCGAGCAAAGCCTGTGCCCGCAAGGTGATCTGCTCGGCCGACCGCTCCAGGCGGCGGCGGGTGAACACCGCGGCGACGACCTTGCGCAGCCGCATGTGCTCGGGCGGGTCCATGTTCAGGATCATCCGGCGGATGAAGTCCAGGTCCGCCGGGTCCGGGTCGCGGATCTGGGTGGCGCCCAGCCAGGACGAGAACACCTCGGGCGTACGCAGTACGTGCTTGACGTCGTCGTAGCGCGTGACCGCCCAGTAGCCGGGCCCGGCGGGCCAGTCGAGCACCGGGTGCTCCTCCTGCCAGAACACCGGCGCGGTATCCCTGAGCTGCTGAAACTGCTCGTGCGGCAGGCCGCGGGCGAACACGTGCGGGTCGAACACGTCCACCTGCGCACCGTAACGCATGATCAAGCTCACAGGAGTTGCACAACGGGCAAAGTTGCACGCCGGGCAAAACTGCTCGTAGCCTGATCGTGTGACACCCAGACCGGTCGGCCGCGAGGCGAAGAAACACGAGACGCGACGTGCGCTCGGGTTCGCCGCGCAGGAGCTGGCCGTGCAGCGCGGGTTGCACGGGTTCGTCGTCGAGGACGTGACCGCCGAGGTGGGAGTCTCCCGCCGCACTTTCTTCAACTACTTCACCCGCAAGGAAGAAGCGGTCGTCGCGGTGGGCGGGTTCGTCTTCGAGGACGGGATGGCGTTGCTGCGCGAACGCCCGGCCGACGAGCCGGTGTTCGACTCCCTGCGCGCGGTGGCCACCCTGATCAGCACCGCCGAGGACCGGGAGCTGATCACCAGGTCGATGACGCTCGGCCGGAAGTATCCCGAGCTGGTGCCCTACGAGCTGGCCAACCGGGAGCACATGGTCACCGCCGCGCACGAGGCCCTGGCCGAGCGGCTGACCTCGGAACAGTGCTCCGGGTTCTACTCGCTCGCGCTGGTGCACGCCACGTTCGCGGTCCTGGCCGCGGCGTTCGGCTGCGCCGCGCTGACACCCGGCAGCGACGTCGAAGGCTTCATAGACGAGGCGTTCCACTACCTGCGCACGGGGTTCGATCCCACTACATCGGGCTGATCGACGCTGATCGGTTCACCACACAAGACCGCCTGAAACCACAGCTTTAAGGAGCCCGATCGTGGCCAAGCTGCTCTATCGCCTCGCGCACTTCGCGAGACGCCGCCGGGGACTCGTCCTGGGCGTCTGGCTGCTCGTGCTGGCCATCGCCGGAGTCGGCGCCGTCGGCCTGTCCGGCAGCACCACGAACCAGTTCGCCATCCCGGGCACCGCGTCCCAGCAGGCCCTGGACCACCTGCGGGACAAGCTGCCGCAGGCCGCCGGCGCGTCCGGCCGGATCGTGTTCGCCGCGCCGCAGGGCAAGACCATCACCGACCCGCAGACGCAGCAGCTGATCGACGGCGTGATGGCCCAGGTCGGCAAGACCTCGCAGGTCGCGGGCGCGTTCAGCCCGTCGGTCACCAAGGCGATCTCGCCGGACCAGCGGATCGGGCTGGCCCAGGTGCAGTTCTCGGTGTCGCCGCCGGAGGTCACCGACCAGACCAAGGACGCCATCAAGGCCGCGGTCGGCCAGGCGAGCAACGCGGGCCTGGAAGTGGCCTACAGCCAGGAGATCGCCGGCCAGATGGTCGCGATCGGCGCCACCGAGGGCATCGGCGTGCTGATCGCCGCCCTGGTGCTGGTGCTGACGTTCGGCTCGCTGGTGGCCGCCGGGCTGCCGCTGCTGACCGCGCTGATCGGCGTGGGCATCGGGATCGCCGGGCTGTACGCGCTGACCAGCGTGATCGACATGTCCTCCACCGCGCCGGTGCTCGCGATGATGCTGGGCCTCGCGGTGGGCATCGACTACGCGTTGTTCATCGTGCACCGGCACCGCAAGCAGGTGCTGTCCGGAATGGACGTCGACGAGTCGATCGCGCGGGCCATCGGAACCGCCGGCAGCGCGGTGTTCTTCGCGGGCCTGACGGTGATCATCGCGCTGGTCGGTCTGACCATTGTGGGCATTCCGTTCCTGTCGGTGATGGGCCTCGCGGCCGCCGCCACCGTGGCTGTCGCCGTGCTGATCGCGTTGACCCTGGTGCCGGCGATCCTCGGGTTCGTGGGCAAGCGGATCGTGTCCGCGAAGGCACAGGCCAAGGCCGAGGAGACCAAGGAGGCCTTCGGCTACCGCTGGGCCCGTGGCGTGTCCAAGCGGCCGGTCACCGCGCTGGTGCTGATCGTGCTTTCCCTGGGAGCGCTGGCGATTCCGGCGTTCTCGCTGGAGAACGGCCTGCCGGACGACTCCACCGCGCCGCAGGGCAGCCCGCAGCAGCGGGCGAACGCGCTGGTCACCGAGGCGTTCGGGCCCGGCTTCAGCGGCCCGCTGATCGTGGTGGCCGACCTGCCGTCCGGGGTGAACCCGCAGAACGCCATGGGTGCCCTCGCCGGCAAGCTGAGCGCCGTTCAGGATGTGACCCGCGTGGTGCCCGCCGGACTGTCGCAGGACGGCACGACCGCTGTGCTGCAGCTGATCCCGGCCAGCGGACCGTCCACTCAGGAGACGAAGGACCTGGTCGCACGGCTGCGGTCGCTGACCCCGGAGATCCACGCGCAGACCGGGTCGTCGATCGGCGTGACCGGGCAGACCGCGTTGAAAATCGACGTCTCGCAGAAGCTGTCGGACGCGTTGCCGCTGTACCTGATCGTGATCGTGGGCCCGTCGCTGATCCTGCTGGCGATCATGTTCCGCTCGATCTTGGTGCCGCTCAAGGCGACCGCGGGCTTCCTGCTCACCGTGGCGGCCTCTATCGGCGCGGTCGTGGCGATCTTCCAGTGGGGCTGGCTCGGCTCGCTGATCGGCGTCACGCACGGCGCGCCCATCATCAGCTTCCTGCCGATCCTGATGACCGGGATCCTCTTTGGCCTCGCCATGGACTACGAGGTGTTCCTGGTGTCCGGCATGCGGGAGAGCTACGTGCACGGCGACACGCCGCGCCAGGCCGTGGTGAACGGGTTCGGGCACAGCGCCCGGGTGGTGACAGCGGCGGCACTCATCATGACCTCGGTGTTCATGGGTTTCGTGTTCTCCCATGACACGGTGATCAAGTCGATGGGCTTCGCGCTCGCCTTCGGCGTGCTGATCGACGCGTTCGTCATCCGGATGACCCTCGTGCCGGCCCTGATGACCCTGTTCGGCCGGGCTGCATGGTGGTTCCCCCGTTGGCTCGATCGGATTACCCCGAACGTGGACGTCGAGGGTGAGACACTCGCCCGGCACATCGAGCAAACGGAGCAGCCCGAACGGGTTCCCGAGACAGTCTGAGAAAAAGACGGCCGCTCAAGCTAAATTTGAGCGGCCGTCTGCTTTTCTCCGACACACGAGATAACAGCGTTGTTGAACGTATGGGACCTCGCCGCCCAGTGGTCCGCTCGCCGATGGCTGCGCCGGTTGCGTTCCCGGCTCGAGTCCGGCCGAGTGGCGGTCGAGCACGACCCCAGCCTGTCGGCGGCGCTGGACCAGCACATCCAGACGATCAAGGTCCACCTCGACGCCGAGCGCACCGCCCGCACCGGCCTCACCCCCACCCCGTACCTCGTCCTGCTGGCCATCTATACGGACGAGATCTACCGTGAGGCCGTGACATCCGGGTGGCTGCCACCGTCCACATGGACCGTGGACGACGGTGTTTCCTTGCGGCTGCTGGCTTGTTGCTCGTTGTCCTCGGGAACGCGGCTCAAGACATGACATCCTTGACGATCGCCGAGTTCATGTCGGTCACGTCGCAGGTGGGGTCTAAATAGGAGCCTCGCTCGGCGCGTTGTTGTTGCATCAGAACGTCTTCCGCGACCACATCGGGTGATCTCGTTGCGCCCAACGCGTTCCGCGGACAGCACGCCAATCCACCGGCGACCCAGGATCCAACACCCTCCCCCTGCTTGAGATCCGCCACGGCCGTCGGGTTCCGGCAGCCGAGCTATGCGGCACATGTGTCTGCTACTGGCCACTCCCGAGGTGCTGACCGTCCTCATCCAAGTCCCTGCCCCGGCCGGTCACCGGTGCGAGCCGACCTGATGCAGGAGGCGCACAGCGGCCTTGTGTTCCGGGTCCCAGGTGAGCGCCCGCTCGAGAGTCGCCCTGGCCTCGTCGGTCTGGCCTTTGTCGTGCAGTTCCCGGCCGTGTAGATAGATCCGCTGGGCCAGCAAGGCGCGGATCCGGCCGTTGCTCGGATCGTGCCGCAGGGCGCAGCGCAGCCAGGTCTCCTCCTGGGTGAACGTGCGGCTGCTCGGGTTGGCCATGGCCGCCTCGCAGTGGATGTCCAGCATCGCCTCGAACACCTCGGGGCGTTCGGGTTCCTGCTGCCACGCCAGGTGCGCGAAGCTGATGGCCTCGGTCCGGCGGCCTTTGGCAAGCCGGTTGCGCGCGGCGGCGATCAGGTCCGAGGCTCGAGCCGAGCCGAGCGGGGAGGCAGCGGTCTCGGCATCCGACGGCCGGTTCGCGATCTCCTCCAGCAGGCGCTGCGCCTGCTGGACCAACCGATTCAGCTCGTCCCGGGCCTCGTCCACCCGGCCCGCCTCGATCAGCCGCCGCGCATTGTCCACAGCGGACAGTGGAGCCGGTTCCGCCGCGGTGAGCCCGCTCGGCGCGGTCAGCAGCGTCGCGCCAAGCGGCGCCGCCCGCAGCACGGCCTCGGCCGGCTCGCTGTACTGGGTGGCCGGAGGTTCCTCATAGGCTGGTGAGGCCCGGCGGCTCAGTTGATGGGCGTGCAGCAGCGCGCCGCGCGCGATGTGATCGTCGGCCGCGATGACCTGTGCCGCGCCCAGGCCGCTGACCAGCTCGCGCAACTGCGGCATCCTGGTGCAGCCACCGGCCAGCACCACCGTCTCGACGGCGTCCCTGGCCAGGCCGACCTGCTCGAACAGGGCGTCTGCACGCTCGATCGTGCGGTCGCACATGGACCGCACGAGACGGTCGAACGGCGGGCCGTCGAACTGCACGGTCACCTTGAGGTCCCGGTCCGGTCCCGGGGCGAACATCGGAAACAGCACCGGCCCGCCGGTGGCCAGCCGCTTCTTCACCCGCTCGGCGACCGCGCGCAACCGCCGCCAGCCGGCCTCACCGTGGCGGATCTCGTCCGGCAGGGCACCGTGCTTGCGCAACACCGTCAGCCACTCGTGCAGGACCTGCGCGTCGAAGGTGCTGCCACCGGGCGCGTTGCCGCCTTCGTACCCGAGCACCCGGTACCGGCCCCGCACCGCCCGCACCAGGCCGAGCTCGAAACCCTCGTAACCCATGCTGTACACCAGGAACGTGCCGGTGCCCGCGCCCTCGGTCTGAGCGAGCACCGCCGCGACCGAGTCGGTGATCAGGCTGACATCGAGCAGCCCGGCGTCCCCGGCCGCCTCCAGCAATGCGGTCCGCTGCGTGGCGAAATAGCGGGCGGGCACGCTGATCACCGTGTGCCCGATCGACGCCGGCGTTGTGGCGGCGATCAGATCGCGCAACGCCACCACTGCCTGGGCCAGTACCGCACCGGGCATGGCCCGCCGCCCGTCCGCCTCCACCACGGTCGCGATCCCCAGCCTGCTCTTCAGACTGGGGAAGTACACCGGCAGCGCGTCATCCTTGCCCGGTTCACACAGCAACCATGGCCACTCGGTCTCCCCGGGCGTCACGACCCGCACGGGCTCGCCGGGCGCGGAAAACGCCGCCCGCAGGCCGGTGCTGCCGAGATCGATGCCAAGGTTGATGACCGCCACCCCGGGGCTCCTAGGACTCGTCGAGCAGCTTGAGCAGGCCCGCGAAGTCCTCCGCGTCGCGCAGCTCGGGAACATCGGACTGTTGGCGCACCCGGGCCACCATCAGCTTGAGCGCTTGGGCCTGTTCGATCACGGTGTCGCGGTTGCCCTGCTGGAACGCCTCCTGGACCCGGGAGATCGCCTGGCCGAGCTGCTGCGCGTCGGCCGCGCTGGCGCGTTCGGCGGCCCGCTCGGCAAGGTAGAGCTCCGAGGCGAGACCCGAGCCGAAGATGTGCGACTCCAGCACGCTGATCATCCGCCGGCACTCAGCGGGCGCGGAGAACACCAGGGCCTGCCGGGCGCCGTCCAGGTCCTTGCGGATCTTCATCAGCTGCTGCGGATCCAGATACTGCTCCTGGGACCGGAGGAATGCCCTGGTCACTTCCTCGACCAGGATCAGATCGGTGCGGTAGATCGACTCGTCGTCCTCGACGGTGACCTCGACCGGGCGGGTCTGCGTGCGTTCGGTGTCGAACCGGAGCTTCTTGCGATACTCCAGCGGCGTTCCCGGGACGGCGATCGTGACGTGCCGCTCGCGGTTACGGTCGAACAGGAAGGTCACGTCCACTCGTGTGTGGACGTCGATCTGCTGCGGCAGCTCGTACTCGATCACCCCCTGCTCCTGGTTCTGGCTCGCCAAGGCGCTGTCGCCCTCGTACACCGGCACCCGGATCCGCCTGCCGTCCGTGGCCTCGAAGGTGTGGCGCATCGGCACGGTCATCGGGTACGGCGTGCCGCGCGGGATGATCGCCACGAACGTGTCCGTGTGCGAGCCCTTCACCGCCGCGACGCCCAGCGACATACCGGTGACGTCATACACGTGAGTGTCACCAGCCGACCGCGCGTCCACCAGGCTCTTGCCGCATTCCTTGCAGTTGGCGGCGGACTCGTCGTTGACCGTCAAGCAGGACAGGCATTCCACGCCATGCAACGTGCTCGCCAGAATCCCGGCCCCCATCGCGACACACTCCATCGGGTCGATGTGCCTGCGCACCTTACCTCTGCCGAAGAACCGCTCGACGGTCTCGTACACCGCGGGCGTGAGCGTGGCGCCGCCGACCAGCAGCACGTCGGAGATGTCGTCCGGGACCAGGTTCTGCCGGTCCAGTGCGGTCTTCACCAGCGTGATCGTCTTGTCCACCAGTGGTTCGATCATCGTGTCGAACTCCTGGCGGGTCAGCGTCATCTCCACGTCCACGTACCCACCGGGCGAGCGGAAGGCGAACGGGATGACGATGTCGGCCGAGTCGCTCTCGCTGAGCGTCCGCTTGGCCTCCTCGGCGGCCTTCTTGGCCCGGAACAGCAACTCGTTGTTGCCCGCCGGGTCGACGTTCGCGTTGTCCCGCAACCAGTCGATGATCTTCTCGACGATCAGCAGGTCGAAGTCGTCCCCGCCGAGCCAGTTGTTCCCGGTGAACTCCAGCACCTGGAAGTGCGGCTGCCCCTCGTTGTCCTTGGTGGTGTTGAGGATGGAGATGTCGAACGTGCCGCCGCCCAGGTCGTAGACCAGCACCCGGCGGCGTTCGCCCACCCGCAGTTCCAGGCCGTAGGCCACGGCTGCGGCGGTCGGCTCGTCGATGATCCGCTTGACCACAAGTCCCGCGCGTTCGCCTGCTTCGCGGGTCGCCGCGCGCTGGGCTTCCTGGAAATAGGCGGGGACGGTGATCACCGCGTGGGTCACCGTCGTGTTGAGCGTGCGCGCCGCGGCCTGCTTGAGCCGTTCCAGGATGAAAGTGGACACCTCGGCCGGGGTGTACCGCTTGTCACACATCATCACGTGCGCCCGTGGGTCGTTCTCCGGTCCCGGCACGATCTGATAGCTGCGCCGGTTGCGCGACTCCTGCACCTCCGGGTCGGCGAAGTCCCGGCCCATCAGCCGTTTCACCGACAGGATCGTGTTCGCCGGGTCCTTCTCGGCCCAGTTCAGCGCGTTCGCGCCGACCAGCAGCTCCTCGTTGCCGTCCTTCTGCTTCACGCCGACGACCGACGGCATCGACCGTGAGCCGCCGCTGATGTTGAGCACCGAGGTCTTCTTGTCCTCGGGGTCGTACTTGGCCACCACCGAGTTGGTGGTACCCAGATCGATGCCGATCGCGGTCACGACGGGGTTCCCTTTCCGGACGAGACGATCACCGACGCCGGGCGCAGCAGCTCGCCCCGGTAGCGCAGGCCACGTTCGACCACTTTGATCACGGTGTCCTCGGGCAGGCCGTCTTCGTCACGGACCTCGACGACGTTGTGCGTCGCCGGCTCGGCGATCTCGCCGCGCCGGCCGATGAGCTCGATGCCGCTGTTGTTGCCCAGCAGGTCCAGGAACAGCTCCGCGGTCCGGCGGACCCCAGCGCGGTATGTCTCGAGGGTGTCGCCGCTTTCGTTGTCCAGCAACCGTTCGAACATGTCGAGGATGCCGGTCAGGCCGCGCAGCAGCCGCACGGTGTCCAGTTCCTGCCGGTTGATCTCGCGCAGCAGCAGTTCCGCCTGCTCACGGTGCGCGTCGAGGCCGCGGACCAGGCGCGCGGTCTCCACTCTGGTCCTGGCCAGCGCGCCGATCAGGTCGGGCGGCCCCTGAGCCGGGCCATCCCCCGGGCCCTGGTTGCCCATCATTGGTCGTCCCCCGGTCGTCAGCGGTCGAAGTGAACGAGACCGTCGAGAAAGTCATGTGAGGGCAGGGCACGCAGCCCATCGGGCACATCCGGCGGTGGCGGCGGGTCGAGGCCGGCCTCGGTCAGCTCGTCGGCCAGTCCGTGCAGCAGATCCACGGGCACGGTGAACGCGCCGTCCAGTCCCGGCGGTTCGCCGTGGCCGGCCAATTGCCGCTGGATCGCCGCGCGGGCCTGGCCGAACTCGGCCGCCGGATCGACGTCGTAGAGAAGGAAGTCCACCACCAGCCGCTGCCGCATGTCCCGCAGCTCCTGCCAGGCCTTCTGGGTGGCCGGGGTCATCATCCGGGCGGTCATCAGCGTGAACGAGGCCTGCTCGACATCCTCGCGCGAGGAGGCGGGGGTGATCCCGGCCGGTTCGAGCGCGTCGTACGGGAACTGTCCATTCCAGACAGTCAGTGGATCCACGATCACCGGCTCGTGTTCCCTTCGTCTCGCATCCTCGCCGCCTCGGCCGCGATGGCCAGCAGCAGCTCCTGACGGATCACCACGTTGCCCCGGTCCGCCCGGGCGGCCCGCAGCAGCTGGTGCGCCCAGCCGTTCACATCCCCGGCGAGCCGCCGCTCCTCGGCCTGCTCGGCCAGCCGCACCGCCTTCGCCGGGCCGTCCAGCCCGGCGAGCGCCGCGTTGGACCCCATCAGCACGAGCAGGTCGTCCCCGGTGCGTTCGGCCAGCAGGATGGACTCGGCGGCGGCCAGCGTCTGGTCGAAGGCCTCGTGCAGCAACTTGCTGTCGCCCAGGTGTTCCAGCCCCGAATGCAGCACGTCGAACGCGCCGGCCAGTCCGGTCAGCTTGTCCGCGGCCCGGCCGCTGGGCAGCTCCTCGGCGACGTGCAGCATGCTCTGCGCGAAGTTGTAGCGAACCCACGCCGAGTCCGGGTTGAGCTCGAACGCCCGGCGCAGGTCCGCCGACGCGCGCGCCGTGTCCAGCGGGACGCCGTAGTCGATGGCCGACGCGCCGAACCAGATGCCGCGGCTGACCAACAGGTCCGCCAGCTTCGGCACCAGCTTGTCCCGGCCCGGCCTGCCGACCACCGGGACTGCCAGCTCGACCAGGTCGATCGCCTCGTCGAGCCGGTCGGCGTCCTGGTGGCTCAGCTCGGTGAGCGCGTCCACCCGGCCGAGGATCATCCACATCACCGCCTGCCGGGTCCGCGCGCCCATCAGCGCGTTGGCCGACACGGTGATCGCGCTGGCCAGCTCGGTGAGCGCGCGGGCTGGCTGGCGGGTGGTGAGCTGGTCCCTGGCGATCGACAACCGGGTGCGCACCGCGAGTCCAACGGCGTCCTGCAACAGCCGGAACCAGCGATCCGTGAGATGCGTGTACGCCGGGTTGTGCGCCAGGAAGTCCTGGCACCACACGCAATCATCGATGGCACCGTGGCCGGGCGAGTGCGGCCCGCCGCAGTCGGCCGGCAGTTTGTCCCGCCGTTGCCGGTGGTGGTCGGGCAACGCCCGCAGCGCGGCCTCGAACCGGGAGTGCTCCAGGAAGCAGGCCGCCCTGGACAACGAAGAGAACGAGCACCGCAGCTGGCGCAGGACCGTACCGCGCGAACCGCCGTCCCCGGTGGAGGTCGGGTCGACCGACGCGATGAACTCGGCGAAATGCCGGACCAGGCCGACCATCCGCAGGTACTCCGGGCCGCAGATGAGCCGGTCCGCCCCGTTGCCGGGCAGCGGCAGCCCGCCCGCGTCCTTCAGGCACTGCGCCGCGCCAAGCTCGGCCTCCAGGAAGAAGACCAGCTCCTGATACCGGTCGGCCTCCTGCGGGCGGCCCGCGCTGGCGTGCCGCTCCGCGTGGCCGGTCAGCAGCGTGATCAGATGCCTGCCAAGTTCCGCGCGCAGCCGTGCGGTGTCCGCAGGCGTCACCGCGTGGCCGTAACAGGCCGCACGCGCCTGCCGCCAGCCGATCCAGAACTCGTCGCCGGTCACCAGCGCCGCCCAGCAGGCCAGCGCCGCGCGCCAGACCTGAGCGGCCTGCTCCCAGGCGCCGTTCTGCTCGAGTTCCTGGGCGTGCCAATACAACGGGACAGCGAGGCTGTGCATGCTGTCGAGATCGTCCGGCGCCTTGGCGAGCCGTTGCCGCCATGACTTGATCGCGTCGGCCCGGCGGCCCGCCAGCAGGGCCAGCAGCGGTGCGTCCCTAGGCAGCCGCTCGCACAATTCGGCCAGCAGGGATCCCGGGCGGTCCGGGCCGAGACGGGTCAGTTCCCGGCCCAGCGATTCGGGATCACCCGGCCGGTAGAGCCGCGCGTCCACCAGCAAGCGCTTGGCCGGGGTGCGCAACTGGTCCCAGGCAACGCGTTCCGGCCAGCTGATGCCGCCCCGCTCCATCAGCAGGTAGGAGGCGTCGTTGACGATCTCGGTGGGCGACTGGGGCGTGACCCCGGCCGCGCGCAGGGTGAGGTACGGGAAAGCGTTCTCGCGCAACGCGACCGGGTCCGCGACGAGCGTTGCGGTGGCCAGGTCGTCGGCCCACGGCAGCGCGGAGAGCAGGTCCCGCAACCGGTCGAGGCGGTCCTGGACGTCCGGTCCCACGGCGAGGGCCTGTTCGTACTGTTCGATCGCGGCCGACCACCGGCCGGCCTCATCCAGCCGCCGCCCGGTCACGTATGCCAGGCGTGCCATCGCATCCGTATGCTGGGCGCAGGACTCGTACTCTGTGACCGCCTCGGCCCAGTCCTCCCGTTGCTCGGCCAGCCGCCCACGCACGTAACCCGCTAGCAGCGGGCAATCGCCGTAGTCGCCGAGCTTCTGTGCCTGCCGGCACGCGGATTCCCAGTCCTCCCCGGCCACCGCGTGCCGTAGGCACGCGTAGTCCAGCCTCACGGTCACGTCCCCCAGACCAGCCGGCAGGGCCTCGTAGAACTTGATCGCCCGCCACCAGTCCTGCCTGTCCTCGGCGATCCGCGCCTTGGCGTAGCCGATCCGCACGGCGACGTCCTCGTAGGCAGCGGGCAGCTGGGTGTACCGCTCGAGGGCGCCCGGCCAGTCACCCTCCATTTCGAACGATCGGGCGGTCGCGTACCCGTGCGCCAGACGGCATTCGTCGTCAACGTCCGCGGCCTGTGCGTAGATCTCCGCCGCGGCGGCCCAGTCGTTCTCCGCCGCGGCCAGTCTGCCCCGGGCCTGCCTGCGCAGCACCCCGGCAGACCCGTCCCGCTCGGCATCGGCCATCTCGCCGAGCAGGGCGAGCACCGATCGCCAGTCCGCGCGCCCGGCCGCCAGCCTGGCCCTGGCGAACCGGCGCAGCCGGCCCACCTGCCCGTCGGCGAAGTCGTCCGGCAGCTCACCAAAGCCCTCGATGACGCCGTCCCAGCCGGACTCGGCGTCCGCGGACCGTCCCCTGACATAGTGCGTCCGCCGGCTCGCGTCGAGGAAGTCCTTGGGCAGCTTGGCATAGCCCCGCTCGGCGGCGTCCCAGTCACCGTCCTGTTCGGCCACTCGCGCACCGGCGTAGCGGGACCAGTCGTCCGGGGCGGCCCCGTGCCGCTCCGCGACGCGGAACTCGTCGTCGGCCACCGCCCAGATGCCGGCGCCGGCGGCGGCCCGCCCACGGGCCCAGGGCAGCCGGACAGCCGTGTCCGCGAAGACTCCACAGGATTCGTACGCGGCCGCGGCGTTCGCCCAGTCGCTGTCCGCTTCGGCCATGCGCCCCCGCAGATAGGCCGACCACTGCGCCGTGTCGTGGTAACCGTCCGGGCGCACCGCGAGTATCGCCTCGCACTCGGCCAGGGCTTCCGGCCACCGCGTGGCCTCCTGATGGCTCAGCAGGCTGTCGTAGTGACCGGACAGCACGACCTCCTGCTGGGCATTGGCCAACGCCTCGGCGAGCTCACTGAACCCGGCGGGCCGGCGGTCGCGCAGCTGCTCGTACCACCGCACGGCGGCTGTCCAGTCCTGGTCCCGTTCGGCCTGCCGGGCGTTGCCGATCAGCTCGCGCACCACTCCAGCGCCGCTGACCTCGAATTCCAGATGCGCGGCCAGCGATTCGGACAGGAAGTCACGCACATTGTCCAGGTGCTGCCGCGCGGACTCCGGGTCGTCACCGGCGAGCGCCTGGCATAGCTGCTCGATCCGCGACCACGCTTGTTCCATCCTGGCCTCGGCGACCAGCACCGGCTGACCGATCGCCTTGCCGGTGCGCTCGACGGCGGGCCAGTCGCGCCGCAGGCGCAGGAACCGCGCCGCCTCCGAAGCGGTCGCCACCTTGACGTTGCCTGGCGCGTCCAGCCGGGTGATGGCCTCCTCACCGGCACGCAACGGGTCGGGCGGTTCGTCGTCACGGATCTCCCGGGCCTTGAACAACCAGCTGTGCGTACATGCCTCGTGGAGGAACAGCATGGGCGACGCCCACTCGTTCGTGGTGTGCCCGGGCAGGTTGGCGATCCGCTGCCGCGCGGCGGTCATCGCCTCGTCCAGCGTGTTGTTCGCGCAGATGCCCTCGAACAGCCGGGGAGCGAAGATGCGCGCGGCGAAGTCGGTGATCGGGCCGTCCATCGCCGCCACCGCCGGGATGCCGCGGCCGATCAGTGCCTGGGCCAGGCCGCTGAAGGGTTCCTTCGCCGTGGCGCGGGCGCCGTAGCACAGGTTCAGCACGACCAGGC
>CBIMJO010000091.1:0-13814 GCA_966244135.1 uncultured Actinocrispum sp.
CGGCATCGTCACCGACAGCCCGGCCCATTCCGGGCCCAGCCCGGCCACCAGCCCGGGCAGCTCCGCCTCGTCCGCCTCGATCCGCTCGTACGTCCAGCCGGTCAGGCCCAGCGCCGTGAACGCGGCACCGTGCAGCACCGGCGACAAGGAGTGCGCGATCGGCTTGCCGGCCACGCCCGCCCTAGAAGACGCCATCGGCGCGGGCCTTGTTCACATTCGCTTGGTGCTGCTGGGCGTTCTCGGCGAAGCAGGACGTGCCGTCCTTCTGGCACTTCACGAAGAACCGCCAGTTGCCCGGCTCGGGCTTGGCCGCCGCGTTGACCGCGTCGCTGCTCGGCGCCGCGATCGGCGTCGGCGGCAGGCCGGTGTTGAGGTAGGTGTTGTACGGGCCGGGCGCGTTGCGCGCGCTGCCGTTCGTGGTGATGACCGGCGCGTCGAGCACGTAGTTGATGGTCGAGTCGTAGCCGAGCTTGGTGCCCTCGGCCAGCCGCCGGTAGGTCACCTCGGATATCTTGCCGAAGTCCTTAGAGATGCCCTCGCGCTCGATCAGCGAGCCCATCACCAGCACCTGATAAGGCGTGTACCCGGTGTTGTCGGCCAGCTTGGGCATGCCCCAGCCGTCCATCGTGCTGGCCGAGTTGGTCAGCACCGTCTTCAGCGTGTCCTCGGCGCTCTGACCAGGCATGATGTCCGTGACACCGGCCGTGATCAAGCCTTCCAGCCGGCGCTTGGGCTCGGCCTTGCTCGCGTCCGGGATCGCCCAGGACGCGACGCCCAGCGACTTGAGGTCGGCGGTCTCGGCGGCCTTGCGCAGCTGCTCAACGGTCGGGCCGGCCTGCTTGCCGTCGATGGTCACCGCGGCGGCGTCCGCGATCAGCGTGAAGATGCCCGGAGTGACCTTCTTGTCCGGCTGGGTGACGTCGTCGAGCTGGGTGCCCGCCTTGATCTGCAGCTGGCCGACCCGGTACTTCTTCTCCAGGATCCGGGTCACCGCGGCCTTGCCGGACATCTTGGTCTTCATCGCGTAGTAGCCGGGCTGGATGCCCTTGACCTTGGCGTCGTCCTCGCCGGCCACGGTGAACGCCCGCGCGCTGGCCACCACGCCCTTGTCCTTGAGCGTCGCGCCGATGTCGGCGGTGCCCTGGCCGGAGGTCACCTCGATGACCACGTCGGCCTCACCCGAACCGGTGTAGTCGTCGTACGAGCCGAAGCCGAGGATCTCGGTCAGGCCGTAGTACGCGCCGCCACCGATGATGGCGACGACCACGGCGGCGACCACCCAGAACGTGGCCTTGCGCTTGCGCCGCTTGGGCCGCGGCCGCCGGGGCCGCTCGTCCTCGTAGTCCTCGTCGTCGTGGTCGAGGTCGCCCCTCGAGTTGTCGAACAGTCCGAGTCCGTCGGTCACTCCGCCACCTCCGGTGAGCTTTCCCCGACCCGATCGGAATTCCTGGCCAGCGCGGCGGTACGGGCGTCCAGCCAGGCCTGGAGGATCTCCACGGCCGCGGCCTGGTCGACCACCGCACGCTGCTTCTTGCCGCGCACGCCCCGCTGGGACAGCATCCGCGACGCGGTCACCGTCGTCAGCCGTTCGTCGCCGAGCCGGACCGGCACCTGCCCGACTCGCTGGGCCAATGCGGTGGCGTAGGCGGCAGCGCCCTGTGCTGCCGGGCCGTGTCGGCCGGCCAGCGTCTTCGGCAAACCGACGACCACCTCGACCACCTCATGCTCCGTGACGAGCTCGGAGAGCCGGTCGAGATCACTCCCCGACCGCTCGTCACGAGACAGGGTAACGAGCGGGCTGGCGAGGATGGGCGCCGGATCGCTCAGTGCCACCCCAACGCGTACCGAACCCACGTCAACGCCGAGCCGCCGACCAGGCCCGGGGTCACTGCTGCCCGGGCGGTCGGCGGCGGGAACGTCATGCGTCACGCGCTGCCCAGCTCCTTGCGCAGCAGCACGATGGCGTCGTCGATGCCCGCCGGCTTGGCGCCGCCACCCTGGGCCATGTCCGGCTTGCCGCCGCCCCGGCCGTCGATGGCCGGCGAGAACGACCCGACCAGCTTGCCGGCGGCCAGGCCCTTGTCCCGGGCGGCGGCCGTGGTGGCCACCACGAAGCTCACCTTGTCCCCGGCGGGCACGAACAGGGCGACCACACCGGCCTGGCTGCCCAGGCGGTTGCGCACGTCCGTGGCCAGGGCCCGCAGGGCACCGGCGTCGATGCCCTCAGGCACCCGCTCGGCCACCACCCGCACGCCGTTGACGTCCTGGGCCTTGCCGGCCAGGTCACCGGCGGACTGCAGCACCTGGGCGATGCGCAGCTGCTCGATCTCCTTCTCGGCGGTCTTGATCCGGCCGAGCAGGCCCTCGATCCGGCCGGGCAGCTCGGCGGGCGGCACCTTCAGCTGGTCGGCGAGCTGGCCGACCAGCAACTGCTCCTTGCGGACGTACCGCAGGGCGTCGGCGCCGACCAGTGCCTCCACCCGGTGCACGCCGGAGCCGATCGAGGCGTCGGCGACCAGCTTGACCAGGCCGAGCTGGCCGATCCGGCCGACGTGCGTGCCACCGCACAGCTCGCGGGAGTACTCGCCCATGTCGACCACGCGCACGTTGTCGCCGTACTTCTCGCCGAACAGGGCGACGGCACCCAGCTCCAGGGCCTTGGCCTTGGTGGTGGTGAACGTCTGCACCTCGACGTCGGTCTGCAGGTAGTCGTTCACCTCCTCCTCGACCTCGGTGAGGATGTCGGTGGACACCGACCCGGGCGTGGTGAAGTCGAACCGCATCCGGCCCGGGGCGTTGAGCGACCCGGCCTGGGCGGCGCGCTGGCCGTAGGCACCGCGCACAGCGGCGTGCACGAGGTGCGTGGCCGAGTGGGCGCGGGCGATGGACGTGCGGCGGTCACGGTCGACCGACCCGGTCACCTCGGCGTCCAGGCCGATCTCGCCGGACAGCACGGTCACCCGGTGCACGAACAGGCCCGGCACCGACTTCTGCACGTCGTCGACCTGGATCTCGGCGCCGGCACCCACCAGCAGACCGGTGTCGGCGATCTGGCCGCCGCTCTCGGCGTAGAACGGGGTGCGGTCCAGGATCAGCTCGGCGTGCTGCCCGGCGGAGACCTTCGGCACCGGGACGCCGTCGACCAGCAGGCCGACCACGCGGGCGGTGGCCTGCAGGTCGGTGTAGCCGAGGAACTCGGTCTCGCCGTGCTGTTCGAGGACCTTGCGGTACTCCGACAGGTCGCCGTGGCCGGTCTTGCGCAGGGCGGCGTCGGCCTTGGCGCGCTGCCGCTGCTCCTCCATCAGCTCGCGGAACCGCGGCTCGTCCACCTGCAGGCCCTGCTCGGCGGCCATCTCCAGGGTCAGGTCGATCGGGAACCCGTAGGTGTCGTGCAGCTGGAAGGCCTTGTCCCCGGCCAGCACCCGGCTGCCGGAGTCCTTGGTCTGCCCGGCGGCCAGGTCGAAGATCCGCGACCCGGTGGTGAGGGTGGCCCGGAAGGCGTCCTCCTCGGTCTTCATCACGGCCGAGATCCGGTCGAAGTCGCGCACCAGCTCCGGGTACGACGGGCCCATGGCGTCGCGCACGACCCCGGCGAACTCGGTCAGCACCGGCTCGTCCACGCCCAGCAGGCGCACCGACCGCACGATCCGGCGCAGCAGGCGGCGCAGAACGTAGCCGCGGCCCTCGTTGCCCGGGGTGACGCCGTCGCCGATCAGCATCACGCCGGAGCGGGCATGGTCGGCGATGACGCGGAACCGCACGTCGTCGGTGTGGTCACTGCCGTAGCGGCGGCCGGACATCTCCTCGGCCTTGGTGATCACCGGGCGGACCAGGTCGGTCTCGTAGACGTTGTCCACGCCCTGCAGCAGGTAGGCGACCCGCTCGACACCCATGCCGGTGTCGATGTTCTTCTTGGGCAGGGTGCCGATCGGCTTGTGGCCCTTCTTCGGGCTCAGCTCACCGCGGACGTCCTGCATGAAGACCAGGTTCCAGATCTCCAGGTACCGGTCCTCGTCGACGACCGGGCCGCCCTCCTTGCCGAACTCGGGGCCGCGGTCGTAGTAGATCTCCGAGCAGGGACCGCCGGGACCGGGCACGCCCATGTCCCAGTAGTTGTCGTTGCCGTCGCGGCGCTGGATCCGCTCCGGCGGAAGGCCCGCGATCTTCTGCCAGAGGCCGAGGGCCTCGTCGTCGTCCAGGTAGACCGTGGTCCAGATGCGGTCCGGGTCCAGGCCGAAGCCGCCCTCGTCCTGCGAGCTGGTGACCAGGTTCCAGGCGTGCTCGATGGCGCCGGCCTTGAAGTAGTCGCCGAACGAGAAGTTGCCGGCCATCTGGAAGAACGTGTTGTGCCGGGTGGTCTTGCCGACCTCGTCGATGTCGCCGGTGCGCACGCACTTCTGCACGCTGGTGGCGGTCGGGTACGGCGGCGGGGCCTCACCCAGGAAGTACGGCTTGAACTGCACCATGCCGGCGTTGACGAACAGCAGGTTCGGATCGTCGAGGATCAGCGAGGCGCTGGGCACCTCGGTGTGACCGGCGTTGGTGAAGTGGTTCAGGAAGCGGTTTCGGATCTCATGCGTTTCCACTGCGGTGTCCTAGCAAGAGCGCGGGCCTGCACGGCCCGGGAAGACGGTTTCGGGTCGCGGGATGTCTCGGCGGAACGGGCAGGCTCTCTCTACGGGCAGCCTTCAGCCGTCCGCCCGGCGCGCTCGCTGCCCAGGGCCGCCGGCCTCAGAGGCTTGGCCACCGTGACGGCCACCGGCGCGCCCGAGGCGCACTCCCGACCGCTCGTCCACCACGTCCTGCAACTCCTTCTCCCGCTCGGCCATCCCCGCACGCACGTCCGCGCCGAACGCACCCACGGCGCCGGCCAGCTCCCGCATCGCATCACTGACGTTCTCCGCGATGCCGGCGGGCGTGGCCTGCCGGACCTTCGCCTGAAGTTTACGCGACAGCGCGACGCCCGCGGCGACGCCGACACCCACCCAGAACAACCGGCTCATTTGCGGCCTCCACGGCGGCGCGGGCGGGTGTGCTTGCCCTCGCGCTCGTCCTTGCGCTTGCGGCGGGCCCGGATCGCCTTGGACAGGCCGTAGGACACGGCGGCCACCTTGACCAGCGGTCCGCCGAGGGTGGCGGTGAACACCGAGGTCAGCGCGGAGACGTTGCCGGTGACGGCCTGGGCGTTCGCCGTGATGCCGTCGACCCGCTCGAGCTGGGTGTTGACGTGGTTCAGCGTCGTGTTGGCGCCGTTGAACAGCGGGTCGCTGTTCTCGTGCGCCTTGCGGATCGCGATCGTGGCCTCGTCCAGCGTGCGTCCGAGCTTGATCAACGGGACCACCAGCAGCAGCACCAGCAGCACGAACGCGGCTGCGGCGACGACCGCGGCGATTTCCCCTACGGACACGAAGCCCTCCTACACAGGCCGTTGCGGGTTGAGTGCAGCAAGGCTACCGGGGCACTGGTA
This sequence comes from uncultured Actinocrispum sp., assembly GCA_966244135.1. GTDB lineage: Bacteria > Actinomycetota > Actinomycetes > Mycobacteriales > Pseudonocardiaceae > Kibdelosporangium. The sequence continues at coordinate 5,468 of CBIMJO010000091.1, forward strand.
TCCCGGTCAGGGTGAGCCCCTGTTGGGGGGCGAACTGGCCGTAGACGACCGCGAAGCTCACGGTGAGCGATCGCGCCGAGCCGCCGGCCTTGTCGTTGAGGTCGACCGTGCCGCTGACAGTGCCGCCCGCGGGCACCGTGTCGTGCCAGCCCTCGGTCATGCTCATGACCGCCTCGTAGGTCTTGCCGGTGTCGTCGGTGGCGACGAAGTTCTTGAACAACGGCAAGGTCATCTGGGCGGTGCTGGAGTTCGCGGCTTTGACGTGCAGACGGATGGCGCCGTCCTTGTTCTCCACCTGGGTCACCGTGACGGTCAGCTTGCCCTGCTGCTTGCGCCAGTTCCCGGTCTGGCTCTTGGCTCCGGTGAAGTCCGTGGTACCCCCAAGGCCCGCGGGCAGGCTGAACTCACCCTTGCTCTGCGTCTCCTGCGGGCGGTCGAACTCGACGGACAACGGCCCGAAGCCGATCTTGTGCACCGTGAGGCCCTGAATCAGCAGCGCCACGACCAGCACAGCGACGAATATCCCCAGCAGCGCCCACCAGCGCCGAGCAGACTCCATAACGCGCCCCCTCGTTATGTACGACTACCCAGTGTCGCTGAAGGACAATCTCAGCACGACACCCAAAGGGGCACGATTCATTCGGGGTCCGGGAGGTCCTCGGCGTCCAGGCCGAGGTCGAGGCGCATGTGGACGCGCATCTGGCGGTAGGCGTCCTGGCCTTTGGTCCAGAGCATCTCGATGTGGTCGCGGTCGCGGTTGATGTTCCCGGCGACGTCCATGGCGATGCGGGAGCGCGGGAGCACGGCGGCCTTCAGCAGCTCGTTGAAGCGCTTGGGGGCATGGAGGTTGATCGGGCCGAGGGACATCCGGATCTCGTCGCGGGCGCGCCGGAGGTCGGCCACGAGATCCTCGCCGATGTCACGGCCGTTGCGGATGGCGGACATCGTCGGGTAGATGAGCCAGTCGAAGCCCTCGATGGCGGCGATCACCTGGGCGTAGGCGGTCTGGCGGCCCTCGAAGTCGCGGTTGTCCAGCTCGCGCTGCCGCTCCCGCTGCCAGCGCAGCTCCTCGCGTTCCTGCTCGCGGCGCCACCGGCGGTCCTCACGCCACGCGGCGATCAACTGCGCGCTGAGCACACCCAGCAGACCGATGAACGCGATGAGGAGAGTGACCCACAGCGGAACCTGGGAAGAGGACACCGGAGCAACTTACTGTCCTTTAGGGTGTCCCGGACCGAACTGGGGGTCCGGTGATCGATTTCAGCAAGCCGGTGGGGCCGGCGACCTACGCAATGCAGCACCTGCGCCCGAACGAGCGGCTGCTGTGGGCCGCGTACGGCACCCGTCTGCGGTACGACGTGCGGGGCCTGGACGACCACGGCGAGCCGGACCGGAGTGTGCTGGCCAAGATCGGGTCCGGGGTCGGCGGGGCCGTGCTGGAGGCGATCAGCCCGACCGAGGACTACGACCGCCCCGATCCGCCGCATCTGGTGGTGTTCGGCGGTCACCGGCCGGAGTTCCTGCGCGGCCTGCCGACGCGGCCGGCTACCGGGCTGCGGGTGTGGGCGCTGACCAGCGAACGGTTCATGGTGGTCGACGAAGTGGTGCCGGTGGCAGCGCCGAAGCCCGCACCGGAACCGGATCGCTCGCTGCTGGCCAAGGCGATCGGGTTCGGCAAGGCAGTGGTGGAGGTGGGCAAGGACGTCGCCCAGGCCTTCACCGAGGCGACCAGGTCCTACGGGTCCAATACGGCGGGCGAACCGGTCGCGATCCGGCCGACGCGGGTCTGCGGCGAGGTGGCCCGGCCGGGGATCGCGGGGTTCGCGGTGGCCAGGCACGGTTCGGTGCTGCGCGGCCGCCCCTGCCTGCGAATGTCCCTTGTGGACGGTACCGGCGTGGACTTCCTGCTGGACAGCAAGGATCCGGCGCTGTTCGAGTGGATGCTGGCGCAGGGGGCACGGTGACGGACCTGGAATCACGGACGGTCAACGAGGTCGCCGAGGCCGAGGTGACCAAGTTCTGGCTGCGGCCCGGCGAGCGGCTCGTGCTGTCCGTGGACCCGATGCGCGGGTACGCCGCCACGGCGATCGGCGGGCAGTACCGCGTGCCGCACATGGCCATTGGGCCGACGCCCGCGGTGACCACCGATCCGCCGAAGTGGCCGTTGCCGGTGCGAGGCGCACTGGACGACTGGACCGACGACCCGACGCTCGCCTACTGGGCCGTCGCGCAGTCGCCGGACCAGCACGCGATCCGGGTCGCCGACCACCTCGCGGCCAGTTACGGCGACGCCCGCCTGGTACTGACCGACCAGCGGGCCGCCGTGCTGTACCCGTCGAAGATCCTCGCCGAACCGTCGCCGGACGGACCGTTCACGACGTTCGAGCAGACCCCGGCGGCCGCGGTCCGCGGCTTCGTGGCCATGCTCAGCGGCCGGAGCGTGCCGCCCTGCCCGGTGCTGCGGATCGACTTCGCCGACGGGTCGATGCTGCTGGTCCGGGACGTTCTCGCCGCGCAGAAGGTGGCCAGGCGCTAGTCCGTGCCGCGGATCGCCTTGCGGAGCTTGGGAACACGGTCGGCCAGGGCTCGTTCGGCGCCGCGCTGGGTGGGTTCGTAGTAGTCGCGGCCGACGAGGCCGTCCGGCGGGTACTGCTGGGCCAGCACGCCTTCGGGAACGTTGTGCGGGTAGCGGTAGCCCTGCGCGTTGCCGAGGCGGGCGGCACCCGCGTAGTGCCCGTCGCGCAGGTGTGGCGGGACCGTGCCCGCTCCCCCGGCCCGGACGTCCGCGAGCGCGCTGTCGATGGCGGTGATGACCGCGTTGGACTTCGGCGCGGTGGCCAGGTGGATCGTGGCCTGGGCCAGGGCGAGGCGGCCTTCGGGCATGCCGATGAACTGCACGGCCTGCTGGGCGGCGACAGCGGCGAGCAACGCGGTCGGGTCGGCCATGCCGATGTCCTCGCTGGCGTGCACGACCAGGCGGCGGGCGATGAACCGCGGGTCCTCCCCCGCTTCGATCATGCGCGCCAGGTAGTGCAGGGCCGCGTCCACGTCCGAGCCGCGGATCGACTTGATGAACGCGCTCGTCACGTCGTAGTGCTGGTCGCCGGAGCGGTCGTAGCGCACGGCTGCCTTGTCGACCGTGGCCTCGACGGTGGCCAGGTCGATCCCCTCGGCGCCGGTCGCCGTCGCCGAGTCGGCGGCCGCCTCGAGCGCGGTCAGGGCCCGGCGGGCGTCGCCCCCGGCCAGCCGGACCAGGTGATCCTCGGCGTCCGCGGCCAGCCCGAGCTTGCCGCCCAGGCCTCGCTCGTCCTCGACGGTCCGGCGGATCAGGACGCGGACGTCCTCGTCGGTCAACGGGTGCAGCTGCAACACCAGCGACCGCGACAGCAGCGGCGACACGATCGAGAAGAACGGGTTCTCCGTGGTCGCCGCGACCAGCAGCACGATCCGGTCCTCGACCGCGCCGAGCAACGCGTCCTGCTGGGTCCGGGAGAACCGGTGCACCTCATCGATGAACAGCACGGTCGACTCGCCCGACCGGGTCAGGCGCCGCTTGGCCTCGTCGATCACCGCGCGGACCTCCTTGACGCCCGCGGTCAGCGCCGACAACGCCACGAACCGCCGTCCGATCGCCTGCGAGACCAGGGTCGCCAACGTCGTCTTGCCCGTACCGGGTGGTCCGTACAGCAGCACGGAGGCGGGCGCGGCGCCCTCGACCAGCCGGCGTAGCGGCGAGCCGGGCCCGAGCAGGTGATCCTGCCCGACCACCTCCTCCAGCGACTGCGGCCGCATCCGCACCGCCAGCGGGGCGTTGGCCGCCACCCGCTCGGCCGCCGCGGGATGCGGCAGCGAGTAGGTCGGTTCCGACACGTCGAAAAGGCCCTCGTCCACGGCAATCACACTAGCCGGGAGCACCGACAACCTTGAAAACGCCGGTCAGCGCAGCGCGGACTTCACCATGATCGACACCGCGTACGGCACGAGGTCACGGCCACGGCGCCACAGCCACGGGATGCCCTTGAGGATCAGCCAGGCCACGTGCCCCGCGGTGCCGACCTGACGGCCGCCGGAGCACACCAGGCTGGTCGGGTTGGGGATGGCGCAGCCGCGTTCGGCGAGCATCTGGCCGAACGCGCGGGACAGCATCCGGTGGCCCAGCTCGGAGGGGTGCAGGCGGTCGACGCTCCAGGCGCTCAGGTCGTAGGCGCCGGGCAGCAGGTCCAGGTCGAGGCAGCCGGCGCCGTGGGCCTCGGACACCTCGGAGATCACCGTGTTCAGCTCGGTGATCCGGCTGCTCAACGCCCGCTTCAGCGCCTGCGGCAGGCGGAACACCTTGCCGTGGTCGTGGAACCGCACGGTGAGCACAACCGAACCGGCGGCGGTCAACGTGGCCACGACGTGGTCGAGGTCCGCGCGCATGGCCTCCGGGTTGAAGTCGGAGCGGAGGGTGTCGTTCATCCCGACGAGGATCACCGTCACGTCCGGCCGCGCGTGCAGTGCCTGCGGCAGCTGGTCGTTGCGCACGCAGGCCATACGCGCGCCGGTGAAGGAGAGGTTCGCGAACGCCACCGGCTCGGCGCCGGTGAGCGCGTGCGCCAGCAGCGGTCCGACGCCGCGCCAGCCACCGCCGGGCAGCGGGTCGCCGAGTCCGGCCGCCGTGGAGTCACCGAGCACGACGAGGCTGCGGGCCCGCCATTCCGGCGGCCGCGGCGCGTCCTGGGTCACGCATTCCAGCAGGGTCACGCCAGAGACGATCGCTGGCCCCGGCTCACCACCGGTGACTTCGGGTTAACCGTGCGAAGACAGCCGATTGAACCCTTGGTGCCCGTGAACGCCGCGTGAACAGCAGACCTACGCTCCCGCACCGGGCAGCGTCTCGGAGACTTCGATCATGTTGCCCCACGGGTCGCGCAGGAAGGCGAGCCTGCGGCTGATGTCCTCGATCTCGAAGGGCTCCCGCACGATGTCCACCCCGCGCCGCCGCAGTTCGGCGAGCGCGGCGTCGACATCGTCGACGTGCACGCAGATGTGCTGGTAGCCGCCGTACTCCAGGCTGACGGCCAGGTCGTCGGTGACCGGCCGGGCGTGCGGGATCGGCCCGGCCAGCAGCTCGAGGTGGAAGTCGTCGTCGTTGGCCGGCATCAGGTAGGCGAGCTTGAGCTCGCCGTAGGGCCACTCCTGCAACACCCGGAAGTCGAGTTTGGCGGTGTACCACTCCTTGGCCGCCTCGTAGTCCGGGACGCGGACGCCCACGTGGTGGCCGCGGAACGCGGCGAACGGGCTGGCGGGGTTCTTCGGCGGGTTGGCCGGCATCGGCATGGCGTGCTCCTGTGATCGACTGTCTGCCCGAAAGTCAACCGCCGGTGCACGGCCACGCCAACGGCCTGCCTGGTGCGGTTGGGCCTGGGTCTGCCAGAACCACCCAAGCCGGGTGAGAATGGCCGCCATGACACAGCCGGAGGGACTGCGCGAGTTCCTGAGGTCCCGGCGCGCCCGCCTCACCCCGCCCGAAGTGGGCCTGCCGTGGCGCGAAGGCAGGCGGGTGGCCGGGTTGCGCCGCGAGGAACTGGCCCTGCTGGCCGGGGTGAGCGCCGACTACTACACCCGCCTTGAGCAGGGCCGGGCCCCGAACGTCTCCGACCAGGTGCTCACCGCGGTGGCCGACGCGTTGCGACTGGACGAACTGGAGCGCCGGCACCTGTTCAGCCTGGTCCGGCCGGCGGCAGCGATGGCCGTGCCGCGGGCACGGCTGCCGCTGCGAATGATGCTTGACGCGCTGGACCCGGTTCCCGCGGTCGTGCACGGCCCCCGGCTGGAAGTGGTCGCGATCAACCGGATGGGCAAGGTGCTGATCGACGACTTCGACGGCGTCGCCCCGGCCGAGCGCAACATGATCCGCTGGATGTTCCGCAACCCCAAGGCGCGCAAGGTCTACCCGGACTGGCCGGAGATCGCCGCGCAGATGGTGGCCATCCTGCGGCAGGTGGTGCCGCAGGGGGACGACCTGGTGGACGCGCTGAGCGCCGAGTCGGCCGAGTTCACCCGGATGTGGGCGGACTACCGGGTCTTCCAGCACACGCACGGCACCAAGCGGTTCTTTCACGAGGCCGTCGGCGAGATGACGATCAACTACGAGTCGCTCGTGCCACCCGCGGACCCGCAGCTGTCGGTGATCGTGTACTCGGCCGCGACCGGCTCCCCGTCAGCGGACAAGCTGCGGCTGCTCGCCGAGCGGGTGCGGGCGCCGTCGCGGTGATCTCAGCGGAAAGCCGGATACATCGGCAAGGTGAGTTCCGGGCCGAACTTCTTGGTCAGCCCGTCGACCACGGAGTGCGCGTGGTCGACGATCGAGTCCGCGCCGGCCCGCCTGGCCTCGTCGGCCAGGTGCCGCCAGCGCGCGGCCAGCGACACGCTCCGCCGCGGTGACGGCAGGTGGCTGTCGATCGGGCCGTCCGGCTCACCCGGCCGCGGCAGGAACCAGAACGTCGACGCCCACACCCAGAACAGCTGCGCGTCGAGCATCCGCGGCAGCACGATCGCGTCGTCCTCCAGGTCCGGCCACATCACGCGGACCTCGGCTCGCCAGGCGGCGAACATCGCGTCGGTCATGCCGGCCGGCAACCCGAAGGCACACCAGCAGGACGGGAACGGCACGCGCAGATAAGCCGCGTCCAGCATGATGTTGCGGACGCAGCCGCCCTCGAAGTCCAGGAACCGCACGCCCCGGCTGGTGATGAGGTTGTTGTCCGGGCACAGGTCCGAGGGGCTGAACCCGCGGTGCCTGCTGGTCGCCACCAGCCACCTGGTCCGCTCCGCGCGCTCGAACACGTGCGCCGGGGTGTGCACGCCGAGCGCGTCCTCCAGCAGCTGCGGCAGCCGTTCGATCGCGGCGGGACCGTTGACCGCCAACGGATCGCCCTTCACCTTCGCCGCGGACAGGCGGCGCATCAACGCATCGAAGTCGGCCTCCCGGCCGGCTGTGGTGGCGTGTAACCGGCCCAGCGACCGCGCCCACGACAGCAACGCCCGCTCAGCACCGCGCGCGTCGTCGCCGAGCAGCTTGTCCGCGAGGGTCGGCGCGCGGCCCAGGTCCTCGATCACGATGACCCCGGCGGTGCCGTCGTGCGCGTACAGCTCGGGGCACATCCGCTCGTCCGCGCTCAACGCGGTGAACAGCTGGTAGCTGACGGCCTCGCGGACGAACGACTCACTGGGCGCGGGCTCGGTGTACCTCTTCACGACCAGCGTGCGCGGCAACGAGAACGGCGTCGCGGCGACCCGCACCCGCACCACGGTGGAAAGCTTGCTACCGCCCAGATCCTCGGGCTCGGCGAGCTGGATCTTGGCTCCGTACCGGCGCCGCAGCACGGCTTCCGCGGCGGCCACCGTCTCCGCGATCTCCGGATCGGGCCGGTCCAGGTCAGCCGGGTCCGGGGCGATGTCCACGCTCATCTCCTCCGACCCTACTCCCGCGTCCTCGCGGCCCCGACGGTAGCCGCCGTCAACGATAAGGAGGGACCCCAGCGCCAACAGATCGCGATCTCAACCTGTGGACAGCCGTCAACGCGCAGCCCGAGCGATGGAAACGCCTCCTGCGGACATTGTCCCAGGAATGCGGTCGCTGCTGCATGACCCGTGCAGGGAACGTTGTCTCCCGGGCGCCGAATGGCACCCGGGACACACCTGGCCTACTGGGCGGCCGGCTTCGGCTTGAAGTCCACGCCGGCTTCCTTGCGCTGCTCGGGCGTGATCGGCGCGGGCGCCGCGGTCAGCGGGTCGAAACCGCCGCCGGACTTGGGGAACGCGATCACCTCGCGGATGGAGTCCGCGCCGGACAGCAACATGCAGATCCGGTCCCAGCCGAAGGCGACCCCGCCGTGCGGCGGCGGGCCGTAGGAGAACGCGTCCAGCAGGAAGCCGAACTTCTCCTGGGCCTCCTCCGCCCCGATGCCCATCACGCCGAACGCGCGCTGCTGCACTTCCCGGTTGTGGATACGGATCGAGCCACCGCCGAGCTCGTTCCCGTTGCACACCAAGTCATACGCGTACGCCAGGGCGTTGCCCGGGTCCTGCTCGAACTTGTCGATCCACTCCGGGGTCGGCGAGGTGAACGCGTGGTGCAGCGCGGTCCACTTGCCCGAGCCGACGGCCACGTCGTCGGACCCCTCGACGGCCTGGAACATCGGGAAGTCCACCACCCACAGGAACGACCACGCGGCCGGGTCGATCAGGTCGCAGCGCTTGCCGATCTCCAGGCGGGCCGCGCCGAGCAGCGCGCGGGACGGGCCGGGCTCGCCGGCCGCGAAGAACACGCAGTCGCCGGGGTTGGCGCCGACCGCCTTGGCCA
>CBIMJO010000092.1:0-13715 GCA_966244135.1 uncultured Actinocrispum sp.
CCAGGCTGCTGGACGATCCGGCGCTGCGCCAACGACTCGGCGACCAGGCCAGGGCCGATGTCCTTGAGCGGTACACGATGCGGCGGCTCGCGCAGGACTACCGGAATGTGCTCGCCGCGGTCCCCTGAGCCGGACCGCGTGGCCTTGACTGGGGGAAGTCTTTTGTCGATAACGGTTCTGGACGTCGGTGGCACCCATCTGCGCTGGGCCCGGTGGTCTCCGGAGCGAGGGCTTGGTGATGTCCGGCGTGTGCCGTCACCGAGTTTCTCCCGCTGCGCGCACGCGTCCGTCGACCAGCTGCAGGCCATGCTGGTCCGGGCGATGGCCGACGCGGTGCCCTCCGGCGCGGTCGCGGGTGTGTCGTTCGGTGCGGCGCTCGACCACCGGACCGGCGCGGTCTACGCGTCCGCTCCACTGTGGGGCCCACACACCCGGCCGTTCGACCTGCGCGCCGCGCTGACCGAGGCCCGGCCCGATGTGCGCTGGCACGTCGTCAACGATGTCACCGCGGCATTGCTGCACCTGGCGAGCACGCCGCGCGCCCAAGGACTGCGCAAGGTGCTGCTCGCGACGATCAGCACCGGCATCGCGTGCCGCACGATCGACCAGCGGACCGGCGAGATCCCGGTCGACGGATGCGGGCTGCAGGGCGAGATCGGCCACCTGCCCGCGAGCGTGACCATCGACGGCGATCCGGTGGACCTGTGCTGTGACTGCGCACAACCGCGGCACGTGGCCGCGTACTCGTCGGGCCCGGGCATTCGCAGGCTCGCCGAGTTCTTGCGGCAGCGGCGAGGTAGCGCATGGGATTTCTCGGAGCTCGGCCGCGCACTGGCCCGCGGCGAGGCGTTCGAGTCCGCGCTGAGAGCGGCGCTGGATGTCGGTGACGCACTGGCCGCCGAACTGCTCGACGTCGTGACGAAGCCGGTCGCCGACGTTGTGCGTACCGCGTTGTGCCTGGACCCGGAGATCGACCTCGTCGCGTTCACCGGTGGTGTCGTGACTGGCCTTGGCGAGCACTATCGGGCCGCGCTGCTCGCGCATCTGGGCCGTGAGGGCCTGTACCTCACCAGCGACCGTATGCCCGGTTGGGTGCTGGACCGGATTGTCGTGTCCGAAGTGGACGGACTGGTCGGCGCCGGGCTCGCCGCGCTGGCCGGAGACGCACCGTGAGCCGCGTGCACCGGGCGATCGTGCGCGGCGAAGGCACGCTGTCGGTGGCGTTGCGGCCGACTGTCGCGCCAGGGCCGGGCGAGGTGAGCGTCGCGACCATGTACGCGGGACTGTGCGGCACGGACATCCAGATGCTGCGCGGACTGCGTGATGACCCGGCTCCCGTCATCGGGCATGAGGGCATCGCGAGGGTGGTGGCCGTCGGCGACGGCGTTCCGGCGAGGTTCGCGCCCGGTTCGCTGGTCACTATCAACCCCACGCACCCCACTGATCCCAGTTTCCTGTTGGGACACAACGTGGACGGTCTGCTGCAGGAGCGCACGCTGGTGCCCGCGAAGGCGGTGGCCGACGGCATGGTGCTGCCGTTGCCGCAGACCGCCGACGTCACGCTCTCGCCGCTGCTGGAGCCGCTTGCCGTGGTGCGCTACGCGCTCGGCACGCTGCGTGAGTTCGCCCCGGCCACGCTCCTTGTTGTCGGCGACGGGATCATCGGGCACCTCGCCGTGCGGGCCGCCCGGCGCTGGCTGGGTGGCGACGTGCGAGTGGCGCTGGTGCACCATACGGCTGAGGGCCTGGCGTTCAGCGCGAACGGTCCGCATCGAGCCGATGTGTTGCTGGACAACCTTTCCGGTGTTGTGCTGGACGGTCCGATCGCGGCATTGCTGGCCACTCCGCGCGACGCGACCGTCGCGGCCCTGGAATCGGTGCTCCAGGCCGGCGCACAGGTCGTCGACATCCTCGGCGGACTGCCGCCCGGTGCCGGGACACCTCTGTTGCCTGGTGTCGATTTGACCGCTGTGCGTGCAGCGAACTGTGGTGGCCTGCCCGATCCGGTCCGGACAGCAACGGTCGCGTCCGCGACGGGCGGGCCGGTGCGGATGTTCGGCCATCGTGGAGTGTCGAACGGGCACCTGCTGGAATCCGCGGCGGAGCTCGCTCGCGACCCCGGCCGATACCGGGACCTGATCACGCATGAGTCCGATCTGGACAGTGCGGCGCGCGTGATGCGGGCACTGGCGCGGTCACGGGAGCGGACCGTCGACGGCCGCAGACTGATCAAGTTGTCGATCCGGATCATGGAGGACATCTGATGGCGGTGCTGGCCGGACGACGCATGATCGTGGTGGGCGGCTCGACGGGGATCGGCCGGGCGATCGCGGATGCCTGGGCCGCGGCGGGCGCGGAAGTCGTTGTGTGCAGCCGTAATCCACCCACCGATGCCGTTCACCAGTGGGAGCGGTTGGATCTCACCGAGCCACGACTGGCCGGTGAGCGGCTGCCCCGGCTGGGTGCACGCCGAGTGGACGCGGTGTGCTTCTCGTCCGTCTACTATGGAGAAAAGCGTGCGACGCTCACTGAAACGTCCGAAGAGCAATGGCGGCGGCAGTTCGCGGTCAATGTGACCGGGCTGTGGCTGACCCTGCAGGCGCTGCTCCCGGCATTGAGAACCGCGCGACCGGGCCTGTTCGTCGGTGTCTCCTCGGAGGTCGCGTTCAACGCCGGTCCAGGCAGGTCGGGCTACGCGGCGTCGAAGGCGGCGGCGAAGTCGCTGCTGGACTCGGTCGCGCAGGAGGAACAGCAAGTACGCGTGGTGCAGGTGCTGCCCGCGGGCATGGTGGACAGTCCCGGCATTCGAAGGCGCAGACCGCCGGACTTCGACTACAGCTCCTACATGAAGCCGTCCTGCTTCGCCAGGCTGGCAGTCGAACTGGCGGTGACCGTGGGCGAGAAGCACCACGGCGACAGCCTCGTGGTCGGCGGTGACGGCGAGTGGTGGTCGGCTTACGACGAGCGGCCCGTTTCGCAGAGCCGGGTGCCGACATGAACTGCTTGGCAGGTCTGGCCGAATGGCGGCTGCCGGTGTCCGGTGTGGACGCTGTTCGGCTGGCCGCCCACGTTGGGGCGGAAGGTCTGCAGATCGCTTTCCGCGACGATATCGACGCATCCGCGTTGCAGGCCGAGGCGCTAGACCATGGCATACGGCTGCTTGCTTTGGCGGGTAACAACTTCAACGATGTAGGCTTGACGGCCGAATCTGGGATCGTGCGGCCACTGCTGGAACGATTGCTGGACACAGCGGTGGCTTTGGGCGTGCCGCTGGTGTTCGTGCCGAGCTTCCGGCGCAGTGCGATCGACGGGCCGGAAGCCTTCACGCGTACCGCCGAGGTGCTGCGCTGGGCCGCTGGACAGGCAGCGGAGCGCGGCCTGGTGCTCGCCAACGAGAACGTGCTCAGCGGCGGGCGGGCCCGCGCACTCGTCGCCGAGGTCGCTTCGCCCGCGTTCCGTCTGGTACTGGACACGTTCAACCCGGTCGCGGCCGGACTGCACGTGGCCGATCTGGTCGTGGCGCTGAGTGCCTGCCTGGCCGACCAGGTCCATCTCAAGGACGGACCGCCGGCCGTGGGCCCGTCCCCGCTGCTCGGCTCGGGCAGCGGGCGGCTCGACGACACCCTGGCCGCACTGCGCGAGCATCGGGTCCCGGTGCACGCGGTGGTGCTGGAAAACGACTACCGCGATGGGGATCTCGTGAGACTGGCCACTGATCTGGCTTGGGCACGACGTCATGCACGGCAGTTCACCACGACTGAGGCAGGGCGATGACCGAGACACAACTGCCGGTCACCGTGGCCGTGGCAGCGTTGCTCTTCGACATGGACGGCACTCTCGTCGACTCCACAGCGGTCGTCGAGCGCACCTGGCGCGCGTTCGCCGACCGGCACCGGCTGGACGTCCACCGGATCCTCGCGGTCTCGCATGGCCGTCGTACCGAGGAGACCGTCGCCGAGTTCGCGCCGCCCGGCGTCGACGCCGATGCCGAAGCCCGGCAGCTGATCGCGCAGGAAGTCGTTGACACCGAAGGGATTGTCGCGGTTCCGGGAGCGGCCCGGCTGCTGTCCTCGCTGCTACCAGGCACGTGGGCCTTGGTGACCTCGGCCGGCCGAGCACTCGCCGAGGCCAGGATGAGGGCGGCTGGGCTGCCCGTACCGCCCGTCGTGATCAGCGCGGACGACGTGACGACCGGCAAACCGAGCCCTGAGGGATACCTGGCCGCTGCCGGGCGGCTCGGAATCATGGCGGAGCAGGCGATCGTCTTCGAGGACGCGGAAGCAGGGGTACTCGCCGCGCGGGCGTCAGGTGCCCGGACCGTCGTGGTCGGCAGGTGTGCCGCACCCAGCACCGACGGCCTCGACCGTGTCGCGGACCTGCACGGCGTCCACGTCGAGCAGGGGACCGAGCGGCTGCTGGTGTCATACCGAACATCGTGATCAGAGGACAGCAAATGACTGGGGGACAGGAAATGACTGAGACAACCGGACTGCACGTCGGGAAGACCGGGTCGTGGTTCGTGCGCACCCGCAAGGAGGTCAGCTACGAGGTGCGGGTCCGGGACGACCTGTTCCGGCACGACCGGACCGACCTGCTGGAGATCGGGTCGGGCCCCGGCGGGCGGCCGCGCCGGTTCGTCGTGGTCGACCGGAACGTGGACCTGTTGCACGGCGGGAAGATCCGGTCGTACTTCGACCACCACGACGTCGAGTACGCGATGCTGGCCGTGCGGGCGGACGAGACGGTGAAGGACTTCGGCACCGCCACGCGGATCGTGGCGGACCTGGACGAGTTCGGTATCGCGCGGCGGCGGGAACCGGTGATCGTCATCGGCGGCGGGGTGCTGATGGACATCGTGGGCCTCGCGGCGAGCCTCTACCGGCGCGGCACACCGTTCGTCCGGGTGCCGACCACGCTCATCGGGCTGGTCGACGCCGGGGTCGGCGCCAAGACCGGCGTGAACTTCAACGGCCACAAGAACAGGCTGGGCACGTACGCGCCCGCGGACCTCACGCTGCTCGACCGCACGTTCCTGTCTACTGTGGACCGCAGGCACATCGGCAACGGGTTCGCCGAGATCCTGAAGATCGCCCTGATCAAGGACTTCCGGCTGTTCGAACTGATCGAGCGGCACGGCCCGCTGCTGATGCGGGAGAAGCTGCAGGGCCTCACCCCCGCAGGTGACCAGGCCGCGGTGGCCGTGTTGCACGCCGCCACCCACGCGATGCTTGAGGAGTTGCAACCCAACCTCTGGGAGGCCGAGCTGCAGCGCTGCCTCGACTACGGCCACACCTTCAGCCCCACAGTGGAGATGCGGGCACTGCCCGCGTTGCTGCACGGCGAAGCCGTCTGCGTGGACATGGCGCTGACCACTGTGCTGGCCTGCCGTCGTGGGCTGCTCAGTGACGCGGAGCGGGACCGCATCCTCACGGTGATGTCCGCGTTGGAGCTGCCGAGCTGGCACCCCATGCTCGACCCGGAGGTGCTGGCACACGCACTGGAGGACACCGTGCGGCATCGCGACGGGCAACAGCGGTTGCCGCTGCCGGTCGGGATCGGTGACGTCACCTTCGTCAACGACGTGACCATGCGGGAACTCGAGACCGCGGTCGTGACGCTGCGCGCCCTCGGCAAGGAACGTGCCTTCGCCGCATAACCGGCCGCCGGTCAGGACTCGAAGGGCGAGTTGTCGTCCTCGTGGTCGATGTCGAAGCCGACACGGATCTGAACCGTGTGCCGTTCGCTCAGATCGTCGAACATCTCCACGGCCTGCTCCCACGACTCGTGAGCCGCACTGTGCTGTCCCATGGCGTACAACACCACGCCCAAGTGGTGCTTGGTGATCGCTTCACCGCGCCGGTCGTTGATCTCCTGCCGCGTGGCCAACGCCTGCCGCAGGTGGGTCTCGGCCGCGGCATGGTTCTGGGCCTTGTAATGGGCGCAGCCGAGGTTGTCGAGCGTGTTGCCCTCAGCGAAGCGATCCCCGATCTCCTCCAGGATTCGCAGCGCGCGGTGGTAGTGGTCGATCGCGTCGTCGTGCCGGCCCAGATCCTGGTAGGTGTCGCCCAGGTGGTCCAGCACGCCGGCCTCGCCGTAGCGGTTGCTGATCTCCCGGCAGATCAGCAGCGCCTTCTCGTAGCATTCGATGGCCTGGTCGAAGCGGCCCAGCTTGCGGTGGATGTCACCAAGGTTGTTGAGCACCCGGCCTTCGCCGTTGCGGTCGCCCAGTTCCCGCCAGATGAACAGCGCCTGCCGGTAGTGGTCCACCGCCTCGTCGAGGCGCCGCAGACCGCGGTAGGCGTCGCCGAGGTTGCGCAGCGTGCTGCCCTCGCCGTGCCGATCGCTGATCTCGCGGAACATCGTCAACGCGCGCTCGTAGCACCCGATGGCCTCGTCGAACCGCCGCAGCTTGCGGTGGGTGCTGCCGAGGTTGTCCAGCGTGCTGCCCTCGCCGTAGCGGTCCTCGATCTGTTGCCGCAGCTGAAGTGCGCGCTCGAAGTAGTCGGCCGCCTTGGTGAACCAGCGCAGGTCGTAGTAGGCGATGCCGAGGCTGTTCAGCGTCCACGCCTCGGCGTAGGGATCGCCCAGCTTGCGGGCCGCGGGCAGCGCGATGTTGTGCACGCTGATCCAGTCCGCCCAGTGCTTGCGCAGGTTGAAGAAGCCCAGGAGCGCGGCCGGGAGCTGCCAGGCCACCGCGTACTCGCCGGCCTGTTCGGCCTGCCGGGTCGCGGCCACGAGGTTGGCGCGTTCGGCTTTGAACCAGATCAGCGCCTCGTGGTAGGTCTCGAACACCAGCGGCTGCTGGACGCCGGTCACCCTGGCCAGCGACGCCCGGCGGCGCTGCGGAGCGAGCATCCTGGCGGCGGCGTCGGCGCTGTGCAGGTACCAGTTCAACTGCCGCCGGATCGCCTCGGTGCGGTCGTCACCGGACTCCTCGGCCATGGCACGCTCGGCCGCGTACATGCGCAGCAGGTCGTGCAGGCGAAACCGGTCCGCGCCGACTTCCTCCAGCACGTGGGCGTCGGCCAGGACTGTCAAGGTCTGACGTGCCCGGTCGGGGTCGATGTCGGCCAGGGCACCGGCCGCGGCCGTACTCACATCCGGTCCAGGGTGCAGCCCCAGCAGCCGGAACAGGCGCGCGGCCGACGGTGGGAGCGCTTGGTAGCTCCAGGAGAAGACCGTGCGTATCCCAGTGGTCTCGTCGCCGTTCGACAGCCGGTCCAGCAGCCGGTCGTACTCGGCCGACAGCTGCGCGGCCAGGTCGGCGAGCCGCACCTCCTGGTGGGTGGCGGCCCGTTCGGCCACGAGCCGCAAGGCCAACGGCATGTACCCGCACAGTTTGGCCAGTTCGGCACAGGCGTCCGGTTCGGCTTCGACGCGGCCGTGCCCCACGATGCCCGAGACCAGGCCGATCGCGTCAGGCGGGGTGAGCACATCCAGACCCACCCGGACCGCGCCGTCCCGGGCGATCAGCCCGTCCAGCTTGTTGCGGCTGGTGATGGCCACGAAGCAGGTGGGGTGACCGGGCAGCAACCGCCGCACCTGCTCGGCGTTGCGCGCGTTGTCCAGCACGATCAGCAGCCGCTGCCCGTTGACCACGGACCGGAACAACCTGGCCTGCGTGTCGAGATCGGCCGGGATGCGCTGGGCGTTCACCCCCAGCGCGCCCAGCAGTTTGCGCAGTGCGTCGGCCGGCGACATCGGCCGCTGGTGCGGGTCGAAACCCCGCAGGTTCAGGTACAGCTGCCCGTCGGGGAAGTGGTGGGCCATCCGGTGCGCCCAGTGCACCGCCAGGGCCGTCTTGCCCACTCCGGCCGCGCCGTCGATCACGGCCACCGCCCGGCTTCCCCCGTCGAACAGGCCGTCGAGACGTTCGATCTCGGCGTCCCGGCCGCTGAAGGCGAGTATCTCGTGCGGAAGCTCGCGGGGAGACTGCCAGGCCACCGTCCGGCCGGCGACCCGTTCGTACACCGCGCGCAGCACCCGCTGCGAGCCGCCCAGCAGGCGCGCCGCCGGACGTGTACCGGCGGGCGGCAGCGCCGGCCGCTCCGGAGCGGGCGCCTCGTCGAGCCGGCCGTCCCAGTGGTCCCGCAGCCGTTCCCCGTCGCGCGCCGAGCGGGTCACGGCCCAGCCGGGAGCCGAGGTGTGCCGCCGGATCTCCACGTCGATGTCCGCCATGACCTGACCGGCCAGCACGACATCGTCCGGCAGCCGGATCCACGCCGTGGTCAGGTCCTCCTCCTTCACACCGACGCAGACCTCGCGGTAGGTGTCGGGCCGGACCGCCGGATCGGGCGCGACCACCTGGCGGTAGAACCAGTCCGAGACCATCAGTGAGAACACCCCGCGCGAGGCGCCCAGGACCGCCTTGAGAACGGGAGCGTCCAGCATCCGGCACACGAAGTTGACCGTGTGCCCGACGATGCCGTGGTCGTCGGTGTCGATCATGCCCACGTGCACGGCCATCCGCAGCCTGATCTGCGCCTCCGCCGCGTAGATGGCGTTGTTCCTGCGCAACGCCGCAGCGAGGCGGTGCGGCAGCTGGTCGACCAGACAGACGAGGGTCACCTCCGGCGGCACCAGGATCAGGACACCATCGCCCCGGTCCTGGCTCGTGTCGCACGCCTGCCAGGGGACACCCGCGTCGTTGAACCCCTGCTCCAGCGACTCGTAGAGGTTGCGCCGGACCGCGGCCATGTGCAGATCCGTGCGGACGCTGAACCCCTCAACGTCAACAGCGACAATCGCTTGGTGCACACCCGACAGCGCCATGGCTCACCCTCCCTCACACCACCAACCGGCTAGTCCGCCCGGACGTGCGCGCACACCCGAATGCGCGCCGGCTGGCGTACCCGAGCCAGGCTAGACGCAGGCGAAGCACTTGAATGTGTCGAATGACCACAACGGACACCCGGTCGCGACGGCAGCTTGTCGCGGCCGCGAAGATCCCAGTGGGGTGACAGCCGTTAGAGGGTGGTCCCACGGTCCGGTGCGGAGTGGAATGGGGGGATGCGAACACGGCTGTTGGTGCTGGTGGTCGTCCTGTTCTTCGGAGCCGCGCCCGCGTGGGGCGGACAGGTCCCCGACGACCAGCCGTTGCCCGGCTACACGGTGAACAACCCGCCACTCGCCCCGGAGGTCATCGGGGGCAGGCCGACGAGGGTCCTGCAAGGCATTCACCGGCACGCCGCGTACACCATCGAGGTGCCCGCCCAGTGGAACGGCCGGCTGGCCATGTGGGCGCACGGGTCTCGCGGTACGGGCACTGTGCTCACCGTCGACCCGCCGAACTTCGGCCTGCGCAGCCAGATGCTCAAGGACGGCTATGCGTGGGCGGCGTCGTCCTACTACGCCAACGGGTACGACGTGCGCGCCGGGGTCACGACCACGCACGACCTCGCGCAGCGGTTCGCCCAGCTGGTCGGCAGGCCGAAGCAGGTCCTGATCGCGGGCGTGTCGATGGGCGGGCACATCATCGGGCGCTCGCTGGAGCAGTACCCCGGCTTCTACGACGGTGCCCTGCCGATGTGCGGCGTGCTGGGCGACCAGGAACTGTTCGACTTCTTCACCAGCTACCAGCTGACCGCCCAGACGCTCGCGGGCATCGACGCCTACCCGCTGCCGCCGGACTACCTCACCAAGGTCGTCCCCCGCATCCAGGACACGCTCGGCCTGACCAACCTGGTGCCCGGCGGCCCGGACACGGTCACCCCGAACGGCGCCCAGTTCCGCGCGGTCGTCACCAACCTCAGCGGCGGACCCCGCCCGGGTGCCACACCGGCCTTCGCGTTCTGGAAGGACTTCCTGTTCAACCTCGGCACACCGGTCCCCGAAGGCGTCCCGCTCTCGCTCGACCCGGGCCGGGTGGCCACCAACCTCACCACCCGCTACCAGCCGAACTCACCGGTCGACCTGAACCGGAAGGTGCGCCGGATCGCGCCGCGCGACTGGTTCAGCCGCCTCACCCCGGCGCTCACCGAGGTGCCGAGGATCGCAGGCAGGCCAACGGCTCCGGTGCTGTCGCTGCACGGTCTGGGCGACCTGTTCGTGCCGTTCTCCATGGAACAGCAGTACCGGGACGATGTCGCGCGCAATGGTCGCACGAAGTCCTTGGTGCAGCGGGCGATCCGGACCGTGAACCACTGCGAGTTCTCCCCGGTCGAAGCCGGGACGGCGTGGCACGACCTGGTCGCCTGGGTCGGCCACGGAACCCGGCCGGCCGGTGATGTCGTCAACGACCCGGCCAGGCTCGCCTC
This sequence comes from uncultured Actinocrispum sp., assembly GCA_966244135.1. GTDB lineage: Bacteria > Actinomycetota > Actinomycetes > Mycobacteriales > Pseudonocardiaceae > Kibdelosporangium. The sequence continues at coordinate 10,257 of CBIMJO010000092.1, forward strand.
GCCCACCTACGGATGCCGGTTCACCGACGCCACCGCGTACAACAGCCCCGGCACCCGCAAACTGTTCGCGCCCTGCCCGTGATGGGCGCGGCCACCAGGACCGCGCCCCACGGACCCGTTAGGCCCGAACTCGGACTTCCAGGTGAGCGTCGGCACTTGAGGCGTTCACGTGCACCTCGGTGCCTCTGGTTGTGGTGATCAGGCTGTAGGACACCGGTTTGCCGTTGAGCTGTACGCCGGTCACCGTCGAGCCCTGGGGGAGTACCGAACCGACGACCAACGTGCCCCGCAGCGAACGAGACTCGACGTCGACGCGGTACGTGGTGCGGTCATGGGTCGCCGTGACGTCCACGGATCCGCCGCCGAGCAGGATCCGCCGGCCGCTGATCGTCCGCTGCCCATCGGGAACCTGCGGGACGACACTGAACGTCCCGTTGCCCAGATCCGGGTCGACACCGAGTTGCTGGTGCACGACCGGCCAGAGCGTGCCGTAGGTGCCCCACGCCTGCAAGGCCATCGAACGGTCGTAGAACGGCCGGTCGATGTTGGCCTTGAAGTCCGGTGAGGGCGCGACCTCCGGCATGGCGCCGGGTGTCTCCCACACCTTCGGGTCGAGCTGGATCCGTGCGTTGCCGGTGGTGTAGCGGCGCTGCTGCTGCGGTCCCATCCGGCCGAAGTTGCCCTCGGCCACGGCCATCACCGCGGTGTTCAGCGAATACGTGGCGCGTTCACTGGCCACAGTGGACACGAGTGGATCACACGACGGGCCGGGGTTGCCGGCCGGGGCGCTGGTCGGGCCGGTCCCGGTGTGGAACGTGCCGTATTCGCCGTTGTAGCAATCGCGTTCGCGTTGGGCGAGGGCTTGGTTGCCCTTGTCGACCGAAGACCTGCTTGCAGGGTCGAGCATCGATATCGACGCGATCGGGCCGGCCTCCATCGGTGTCACGCCGGTCCAGTGGCGCTGGAACACCGGCGTGTTGTCGTTGGCCGGATTCGCGGGGTCGTCGATGGATTCGGCATACCCGATGCCCTGCGGGACCCACCACTGCGCCTCGAACCGCTGTTGCAGATCCGCGGCCTTCCCGGCCGCCCACATGGCGGTCGGGGTGTCGCGCTTGCTCCTGGCCATGTCGGCCAGGTCACGCAGCCCGCGGATCAGGTAGACCGCGCTGTCGAGCTTCTCCTCGCCCATGCCCTGGCGCTCGACGTTGCCCAGGCCTTCCGGCCAACCGTCACCGTCCTTGTCCAGAGTCGTGGTGATGTAGCGGAGATTGCGGACCGTGAAGTCGTACATCTCGTCCCGGAACCGGTCGTCCCCGGTCCACCGCCACACCAGCGCGACGGTGCTGGGGAACTTGGCGGTCTCGTCGGTGTTGCCCGCCGAGGTGTTCGATCCGAAGTAGACGTCCCCTGTGGACACGACCTCGTGCACGACCTTGCCGCTGTGGTCGTTCAGTATTTCGCTGACGTCCCGTAAGGCGCGTAAGTGGTCTCGGACGATGTCGAACTGTCCCGCGGCGACGGCCGCGTACGCCGTGTACTCGCCGTCGGTGGCGAAAAGCCAGGGATAGTCCGGGAATCCGGCCGCGAGCCAGCGCATCCTCGGCACGGTTCCGGCCGGCGGGGGATAGGCCTTCCCCTCGTCGACGTCCCGCACTTGCACGTGGCGGGACTCCTGGACCGAGTCCAGCAGGTTCTGCTTGCTCCACTCGACGCTCTGCTGCAGCAAGCGATCGCCCGGCAGATCGACCACAGTGGACGATCCAGCCGTCCGCCGGGCGGACACGGTCCGCTGCAGCGCGGCAGCCGGATCCCGCAGCGCCTGGCCGAACGCGGCACGGGCATCGCCGGTGCCCTTGTCCGAACCGGCCACGGCGAACCAGATCGTGGTGGCACGACCGGCCGTCAGGCTCAGGTCGTACTCCAGCCTGCCGCCGGTTCCCTTGCCGAATGCCGAGTCGTCGCACCGGGCCGGCGCGATGCCATCGGCCGGGCAGACCACGGCGGGATCCTGCGGTCCGCGGTGGTTCGGGCCGAGTGCCTGCGCCACCGGCTTGGCCGACGATCCGACGACCGCGGTGTTCGAGTTGTCGGTGAACACCAGGGACCCATCGGCCACCGAGCCGGTGTCCGGCCCGTTGATCCCGGCGTTGGGCGTGGTCCAGCCCCACGGATACGCGGGCATCAGCTCCGAGTGCGCGTCCAGCGCGAGCCGGACGTCCCGCCGCCGGTCGGCCCGCAGGGTCAGCCCGACCACGGTCGCCCGGGTACCGGCCGGCACGAACTCCACGCGTTCGGCGGAAAGTCCTTGGCCCCGGTAGGAGAACCGTTGGTATCCCTGGCCCCGGACGTACTTCGTGGCCGGGATGTCCTTGCCGAGCCAGGATCCGTCGGCGGCGAACCAGACACCGTCCAGCAGTTTGAGCGGCGCCGTCCAGAACCCGCCCATCTCGCCCCGGATGTGCCAGCCGGTCGCCGGGTACAGGCCGGTCTCGTCGCCCATGGCGAAGGCCCGGTCCCCGGACACGAGCGAGCGGCGGTCACTCAGCCGCGTCGTCTCCGACACCTCCGCTGGGTCATCCGTGGCGGAAGCGGACGCGACCGGCAGCATGGCCACTACGAGTGCTGCCACCACAACGACTTTCACTTCACACCTCCTGCGGTGAGCCCGGCGATGATGCGCCGCTGGAACACCAGAACCAGGACGACCAGCGGCACGGTGACGATCACACCGGCCGCCATCTGGGTGCCGAACGGCTGGTCGAAGCCGTAGGCACCGGTGAACCGCGAGATGGACACGGTCGCGGTCTGCATCGACTTGTCGTTGACCATCGACAACGCGATGATGAACTCGTTCCACGCGGTGATGAACGTGATGATCGCGGTGGTGAACACCCCGGGCGCGGCCAGCGGCAGGATGATCTTGCGGAACGCCTGCAGCCGGGTGCAGCCGTCGATCATCGCGGCCTCCTCCAGCTCGCCGGGCATCTGCCGGAAGAACGCGTTGAGGTTCCACACCGCCAGCGGCAGCGCGAAGGACATGCTCGGCACGATCATCGACTGGTAGGTGTTGATCCAGTTGATGTCGGTGAACAGCTTCAGCAACGGCACGACCAGCGAGATGCCGGGGAACATGGACGTCGCGATGATGATCGCGGCGACCGCGTTCTTGAACCGGAACCGCAGCCGTGCCAGGGCATACGCGGCCGACAGGCCGATGATCAGGGTGAGCGTGGTGGCGATCCCGGCCACCACGACGCTGTTGAGCAGCGCCCGGCCGAAGCCGACGTCCACACCGAACACCGCGGTGAAGTTCGTGATCGACACCGGGCTGGGAAACGGTGACAGCGAGAACTGGTCGGTCGGCCGCCGGAACGCGGACGCCATCATCCAGTAGAACGGCGCGAGGCAGTACACCAGGATGACGATCAGGCCGGTGTAGCGCAGGACAGCACGGGT
>CBIMJO010000093.1:0-13697 GCA_966244135.1 uncultured Actinocrispum sp.
GGTCAGCACGACCAGGACAACGGCCAGCATCGGCCCGAGCGCAATGGTTCCACCCGTCATGGGAACAGTCTCGCCGACTCGCGGGGATCCTTGCCTGGCGGGCAAAGTGTTTACCGTCGGCGAACGGTCAGCTGTCCCGCTGCTTCCCAGTGTGTAGAGGCACTGACCGAAGTGGACTCGCCGCCACCGCACTCGGCGCAGGCCGGACTGGTACTGCAGACGCTGAACCTGTTGCTTGACTTGGATGTCGGCGACACTGTCGCCTTCCCGCTGCTTTGGCCGGGACCGGTCAGGCCTCCGCCCGGGCGATGGCGACGCTGGAGCGGCTCGGCATCGACCATCTCGCCTGCGACATGCCCGGCGAGATCTCCGGCGGGCAGGGGCAACGCGAGTGATGCCCAGCAGAAAACCAAATCCATCATCGCTTGTGGACTGTCAGCCCCGGCCATGGAAATCATCCTCGCCACCATCGCCGAACTCGTGCGCGGCCATCACCAGCATGGACACCACGACGATCGCGGCAACGATCCCGGCCACCACCACACCGCGCCGATCGCCTAGTCGAACACGGGCCCGGCCGAGCAATCGGGTCACATCAGCAACGAGCCTGTGCCACGCCGTGATGATCAGGACTCGACGGTGAGAACACCCGTCAAGACAGCTGCCGGGACCGGTTTAGCCGAAGAAAAGTGCTCGGTTAACTCTCCGATAACCTGGGTGCTGGTACTGGCAACCGCCGCACCTGTCGTCAGGATACTGATTTGGCAAATGCATTGGCGGCATGACCTGGTGGTTCGCCCGTCCATGACGGATTGGCAGGATTTGTCCACAGTGGACACGCCGTGGCCTGGTGGTGTCGTTCGCTGAATCCGTTGCTGATCGACCGTTCGTGCCTGTCGGTTTTCGCTGCCGTACAAGGTTTTTCGGCTGACGTCTGCCGAGGTCAGGGCGTTCTTGGTGGTGAATGAGAAATCGCCTTGAACCTGTGGCGTGATTCATCCGTGTCCTTGGGTGAGGCGCCGATTCGAGAGGAAGGGCGTATGTCCCGCTTGAGTAGCCCCGGCCGCCACCGCAAACAGGCGAAGATCGGGCTCTTCGCGCTGTTGGCGGTGGCCGGGGGCACTGCGGCAGCGATCGCCGCAAGCAGTCCGGACAGCAACGCCGCGACGACAGCAGCGAGCCAGAACTGCAGCAGCCTCGAGGCGGCGCTGCAGAACAACCAGACCTTCATCGCAGGTCAACAGGCGAAGCCCGACGCCCAGTCCGCCGACCGGATAGCCAACCGGCAGGCCGTCGTCCACCTGATCCAGCAGCGGCTCGCGGCCGGGTGCGGGGCGAAAGGTGCCGCAGTCAAGGCCGCCGCCGCGGCGGTGAACTGTGCGGCTGACGCTGCCGCGGCCGCCGCCGACCAAACCGATGCCGCCGAGCCGAGTGCCTCGGCGAGCAACGGCATGGCCCACCAGAAGGGTGCGGCCGGCAACGGGCACGGCATGGCGAACCAGAACGGCAAGGCGGCCGATCAGAAGGGGAAGGCTGCCGACCAGAACGGTATGGCCGCCGATCAGAACGGCAAGGCTGCTGACCAGAAGGGGAAGGCGGCCGATCAAAACGGCATGGCAGCCAACCAGAACGACGCGGCTGCCGCCAACGACGCTGCCAACGGTTCCGACTGTGCTGCCATCGCCGCCTGTCAGGCCAGTGCGGCGGCCGTCGACCCCAACGCCGTGGCCAACGGCATGGCCGCCGACGAGAACAGCATGGGGAACAACGACAAGGCCAAGAACAACGGCAAGGCCGACGACCAGGGCGGCATGGCCGACAACGGCATGGCTGGTGACCAGAATGGCATGGCCGACCAGAACGGCATGGCGAACGGCGGCAAGGCCAAGAACAACGACAAGGCCAAGAACAGCAACAAGGCCGCCAACAACAATGCAGCTGCCGACAACAACGCGGCCGCAAACGGTGTCGATAATGTCGACTGTGCTGCTATCGCCGCTTGCCAGGTAGCCGCTGACCCCCAAGCCGCGGCCAACGGTATGGCCGACCAGAACGGTATGGCAGCCAACGAGAACGACAAGGCCGCCAAGGACAAGAACAAGGCAGCGGCCAAGGACGACAACAAGGACATCAACAAGGACAAAGAGAAGGCTGAAGCCAAGGACAAGGAGGCTGCCAAGGACAAGGAGAATGTCGCAGCCAAGGACAAGGAGGCCGCCAAGGACAAGGGCGCTGCCGACCCCAATGCGGCGGCAGGCGGGGCGATGGCCGCGGATCCCAACGCTGCGGCCGACGCTGCCTGTGCCGTCGCGGCCAATCAGGGCTTGACCCAGGCTGGCAGCGACGCGAACCGGTCTGGGGCTGGCAAGTCTGGCAGTGCGGCGGCAAAGGGAAGCGCGGTCTGCGTGGGATCGACCGTGACATTGTCGGGCGAGGCTGGTGCTCCTGCCGCGTCCAGCAACCAGTTCCCGGTGGGCACGATGCTGAAGGTCACGAACCTGGACAACGCCAAGTCCATCACCGTGCCGGTGACCTCGACATCGGGTAGCTGTGCCCTGTTGAACAACACAGCGTTCAACAAGATTCACGAACCGGGTAAGCAGCTCATCCGCAACGCCAAGATCGAGAAGGTCGGCTGACGAAGACCACCCGAGTCAGCGGCGGCTGATGACGGGAATCGGTGCGGGCATCGGGAAGGTCGATGCCCGCACCTTCGCCGTGCCTCCGGACTTTGGTAGGAACCATGCCACGGTCCCCAGTGGACTGGATGGCGCAGGCCGGTGGGAGCAGGCTGCGGAGCCCGTCCAGGGCGGCTCGTGATGGGCGGACTTCTCCGATGCTCGTAGGCGGACCGCAAATCCAGCGAACGCAGCTAAATCTGTTGACGGTAGGTGGAGCAGTGGGCATGATCGATGTTGTCGGATCGAGCGGAGGAGTGGTGATGGTCGGCGTGAAACCGGTAGTGCGGCGGCACATCGCCGGCGGCTCCCCACCGTGACGTGGTCTGTCACGTCAGGGAGCCGTCCATCGGGTAACCGATCAGGGCGGCTTTTCTTTTACCCCATGTAGTTCAGTGCACCGAGGTGGAGCATGGCGGTCTGTGCGGCGCCCTGATATGGCGATGGATCAGGTTCAACTCCTGGCACCTCGACGAAAGACAAGCAAGGGTCGTTAGCTCAAAGGGAGAGCGGTCGACTTGAATAGCGCACCCGCTTTCCGCGTCTGCGGCCATGGGCGCGCTTCCTTCTCACTGTGACCGACAGGTTCGGGGTTCGAGTCCCCGGCGACCCACGAGCTCGGGGGGCGTGTGTCCGCGGAAAGCGCGGACCACGTTGCTCGTCGTAACTTCTGGGGGGCGACCCCCAGACCCCGGCAAGACAACGCGTGTATGGCTCAGCGGAAGAGCACCTCGCCCACACCGAGGGGGTCCCAGGTTCGAATCCTGGTGCGCGCACCCGACCCATCGCTCAGTTGGTGAGAGCGTCCGCCCGACACGCGGAAGGCCCCAGGTTCGAATCCTGGTGGGACGACTGTGAAAGGGGCTCGGTGGTGGAGAAGCTGATCATCCAGAGGACGTTGCGGGTACCGGCGAGCACCGGGCCGGCCGGTGACGGCACGCCGGTGGCCCGGCAGTTGGATGCGGCGTTGCTCGATGTGGGGTTCTCGGCGTCGCGAGCTCTGCTGGAGCACATCGGTGGGCTGGCCACCGGACCGGCGCTCGACCTCGCGTCCACTGTCGTGTCGGCTGTGCGCGAGCTGGTCGGCGACCACGTTCAGCACAACGCCTACTTCATCGGCTTCCCGGACGATGTGCCGGACACTGTCGAATTCTGGATGTCGGCCGTGCTCACCGGCGGTGGTGCAACCGCGGGCGTGATCAACCTGCTCGACCTGCCCGGCTACGGCACCTACCAGCACACCTACGCCGACTTGCTTGCCATGCACGACGAGTTGATCGCCGCGGTCGGCGACCGGGTGACCGTGCTGCGCCTTGGGGACACTCTCGAGGTCGAGGCAACGAGGTTGTACCTGGCCATGGCCGGCAGTTCGACACCGCACGGCGAGGCGGAGCTCGCGATCCTCAGCGAGCTTGCGCTGGCCTGCGTGGACGGCGAGCAGCCCGCCGCGATCCCGGTTCGGGAGAACCGCGCTGTGCTCAACGGGATCCGGCTCGTTCTCGGCCGGCCGCTGGTCGCCATCGACACCACGACCGACGTCCTTCGCCTGGCCTGCCAGGTCTCCGGCGGCGACATCTCGACGCCTACGCGGTTTCGCGCGTTCCGGCGTCAGGAGCGCCGGATCCTGCTGACAGCGCTGAACGACGTCGTCGGCGCGAACCCGGCCAAGCTCAGTGATGTCGCACGCTACGCGGAGCAGTGGAAGCGGCTCGGGGAGCGGCTGCACCCGCACGAGTACGGCCACTGGCCACACGCGCGCGACGTGTTCGCGGTCGCACGTGGGGAACGGCGGGTGCGCAACCTCGCCGGGCGAGCGGAGGCGGCGATCCGGGCTGGGGCGATCATTCCGGCTACATCGGTTTTGTCGGCCGCGCCAGGCCTGCTGCTGCGGTCCGCCGATCGCCTCCTGCGACTGGCCTCGGCACACGAGCGGAGCACCGTGCTGGAGTCGATCGCAGGTGCGCTCGGCTCGGCGTCGGGACGGGTGTTGTGTTCACTGCGTGAGCACATCGGCAACCGGCTGACGCCCGCGTCGGCCCGCATGTACGCGAACCGTTCGCGGCGCGCGTGGGTCGGGCCGGACGAGCGCCCGCCGCTGCCGGACGAGCTGGTGGCTGAGCTGTCCTCGTTGCTCGACAAGGAGATCGCCGCTCGGCTGCCGGAGTTCGACACTCCGCTCCTGGTGGCCCCGGAGGTACTCGATGTCGCATTGCCGTTGTCGGGCAAGGCTTCCGAGGGTGGGTTCGCGGTGCTGCCGAGGGGCTCGCGTGCGTCGGTGACCGGTGACCTGCTGCGGTTGTTCACCTACTGGCGTCAGACCGAGTACCGCACCGACTATGACCTGTCGGTGTTGTTGCTCGACGACCAGTTCCGCACTGTGGGCCAGGTGTCGTGGACCAACTACCACCACAGCGGCGTGGTGCACTCCGGCGACATCACCGACGCCACGAACGGCGCGACCGAGTTCATCGACGTGCCGCTGGAAACTTTGGGGCACTACGTGGTGCCGCAGGTCTGCATCTTCGCGGGCGAGTCGTTCGACGACGTGGCCGAGTCGATGTTCGGATACCAGACTCGCGAGCGCGATCAGCGGGGTGCGCCGTTCGACGCACGGACCGTGCGGTCGCGCTCCCAGATGCGCGGCAAGGGCCGTGTGGCGCTGCCGATGGTGTTCGCCAAGGGCGACAACGGTTGGCAGGCCGTGTGGCTGCACCTGTACCTGCGCGGCCGGCCGGCGTTCAACCGGGTGGAGGCCACCACCTTCACGACAGCCGACCGGGTGCGGGCCTTGGTGGAGCGGCGTTACCTGACCATTTCCTACCTCGTCGACCTGTGGCGCACGCGCACCGACGTGATGGTCTGGGACGGGCAGGCGCCGGACGAGCCGGTGACGTTCGTCGGCTTCGAGGCGCCCGAGGATTTGCCGGACGGATCGGAGGTGTACGGACTGGACCGGCTCGGTGAGCTGATCCCGCGGTAACCGGCTCTCGCTGCTGGAGAAGGACCCTGCCTGGCTGGCTCGGTGTCGGCCGGGCAGGCGAGGAACCGGGCCTGGGGCATCAACGCGACGTAGTTGAACCGCGATGTGATCTTGCCGTAGTCCGCGGTGGTGACGGGTGTGCAGCCGGAAGTACCGGGTGGGGTGGTGCGGCAGGCGCAGCAGCTCGTCGGCCAGGCCAGCATCATCCTGCCGGGACCGCTGCCGCCCACCACGCAGGAGCCGGTCACGACGAGCTCCCGCGGTCCGGGCACGCAGGATCCAGCCCGAAGACCGCCATCCGGTCCAGCGCCGAGGTGATCTCGGCCAGGGGAGAGTTGTCACTGAGCCGGAACGCTGAGATGGCCCACGGTGTCCACCGCCGGCAGATAACCGGCGACCACCTCGGCGCAGCCACGCCCACGACCGGTAGCCGTGCCCGGACCAGCGCAGCACCCACCGGGGTCAGCCGGGGGTCTCCGGAGCGCCGCCCCGCTACCTGCGGGACCCGCAGCGCATGGCCGCCGTCGATGAGTGGCTGACCAGGTCCGTCCCGCAACCGCTGTGCCATGTCCCGGTTCAGGCCTGCAGCAGCACACGCACAGCGATACTGATCTCCCACACAGCGTGGCCACCCCATCCGAGGACTGTGGCCACCAGCAACAGCTCAGGTGTCGCGGTCGATGCCACGGCACTGCTCGGTGGGGCAGGGACACCGTGGATGGTGGCGGTGGAACCTTTGAGCGTGGCGGAGTGACCTCTGGCCGATTCATTCGTGCCGCAGGGCGAGCGTTACCTGCCGAAACGTAACCCATTCCGGTGTTCCAGCGACGGCATCACTATCCATCAGGAGGTGAAGTCGTTGCAGCAGCGGCAAGCCGAGCATCAGAGCAGTGACAACTCGTGCCATGCGCGACTGTTCTGGTCCGTGCTGGCTGGGATCTTCACCGTGGCAACGGGTCTTGATCTCTACCTGGCCGCGGACCAGCACGTGAGCTGGCCCATCGTGGCGGCCGTTGTGTGCTGCGCCGGCGCGGTTCTCAGCGCGTGGCAAGGCATTCGCGGGCAGTGATGAGCACGGAGGGTGCGGCGCTGTAGCTGTCCGTTGGGTAGCGCTGGTTGGTGCAAACCAACGAGGATCGCAACTGGGCGGGTTGTCACGTCACGGGGAGGCCGGCACTGGCATCTGGATCGTGACAGGTGAGTTTATGACCAGCTCGGTGCGGGCATCCAGCGGGGAGGCAACTCCAGACCCCGGTGGCCGGCTTTCGCATCTGCCTGCGCACAGGAGCTGTCATGAGTGGTGCCCAGTCTGCGGCGAGATCGCCCATTGCCACCGAGGATTTCGTCCGGCGCGCTGCGATCGTGTGGATCCGGGCGGCGGATGCCGGGCTTGTCGACGCCGGTGAACTTGCTTGGCTGCTGGATCACCTGCCGGACGCACCGGAGTCTGCGCGTGCGGCCGCGGAACCAGGAGCGATCGGGTGACCGGCGATGTGCGCGCTCAGGCGAGTTGTCCTGCGGTGCAGCCGTGGATGTCCGTCGATGCTGACCTGCCCATGCGGATGACGACGCTGGTTTACCGGGTCGCGTGGACAGCCGGCCGGTCGCGGCGCGCGAGTATCGCGTTGTGCAGGCGCGTCGTCGTTTCGTCGGCGATCAACCAAGACTGGTGGACGGCTGGGGGCTGCGCGCCCGTGTGGTGGTGGCACTACGGGCGGAACTGGAGCCGAGGATGCAACAGGTGGTCGAGGCTCGGCGGTGAGAGGCCGGGATGGTCCGTGAAGGGCAGCCAGAACGGCAAGTGATCCATCCCTCCGCGGGCCGGTGAACGTGCCGTCGTCAGAAAGGCCGGGGCAGCGTGACTACGCCTCCGTTACCCAAGAACCGCCGATCTCGGCGGCTGTCAGCGATCTGTCTGCTGGCCGTCATCGGACTCATCTTCGCTGCGGCAGTGTTCGTGTCATTGGTGGCCCACGATTTCGACCCGGTGTACGTGATCATCGCTGGTTCAGTTGGTGTGCTGTGCGCGACGACTCTGGTCCTGGCGCTCTGGCGGCGCCGCGACACCCACTGACAGCTGGCACTCAGCGTGGAGGCTGGGATGTCGAGCATCCGCACGACGGCACCCGCCGCCCAGGTCGCCTGGGCGGCGGGTTCGGTGCTCACCGGCTTGTTGTGGCTGGTCGGTCAGCTGCCGGGCCGGTCGACGCCACCTCGCCAGGCGCCGGTCTCCCGGCCGTCCCTGGTCTCGATGAACTTCTTGAACCGCTGCATGTCGCCCTTGACGCGGCGGTTGAGGATGCCGAGTTTGTCGGCGACGTTCTCGACGAACCCCTCGGGATCGATGTCCATCTGGGCAGTGACGCGGGTGGTGGCCTGGTCGAGGCGGTGGAAGGTGACGACTCCGGCGTGGTTGGGGCCTTGGTCCGCGCGCCAGGCGATGCGCTCGTCGGGGTTCTGCTCGGTGATGGTCGCGTCGAACTCCCGCTGCACGCCCGCGACTGAGACCGTCCAGTGGGTGTGGGTGGCGTCGAGCTGGCGGATGGTCTGGACGCCTTCCATGAACCGGGGGAAGTCCTCGAACTGGGTCCACTGGTTGTAGGCGGTGGTGACGTCGACATCGACGTCGACGGACTCTGTGATGGTGCTCATGGCGTGGTTCTCCTTATGGGATTGGAGGTTGCGCGAAGCCGCGGTCGATGACCACCCAGACACCGCAAGACCGGCCGGCATGGCCATCGAATTGCCAATACCGGGAAGCGGAATACCCCGCGACTGCGAACCTTTGCGTAGACGGTGCGTCAACCTGGCGGGCGGCTACCGGGTCATGATCGCCCTACTCGCGGATCAGGGCATGACAGTGGACGCCGCACACAGCGCCGCCCATGCGGTCGCGACAGCGGCGACCTTGGCGCGTGCGTGCCGATCCGGCAGCGTGGTACCGAGAATGAGCGCGTCGGCCGCCACTCGCGCCGTCAGCGCGGTCCACAGTGGACGGCCGGGTGGTGCGAGCATCATCGCGATGCCGCTTGCCATGGTGATCACGTCCGCCGGATTGCTGGAACTGTCATGCCAGCTGTATACCCCGCAGAACCACGCGGAAACGACGCAACCCATCTCGCCGGGCACACGGTTATGGCGTTCGGCGGGGGCTCGGCGCAGCCGATCCCGGCGGCATCGCGGCCCGCTTCGCCGCGGCTGTCGAGCGCGACTTCGCAGCCGTGCATCACGTCGCCGATTACGCCGACCGGCTCGGCTGCAGCGTCTGCGCCCTGACCAGGGCGAGCACCGCCGCCACGGGGTTGTCCGCGCACGAGTTGGTGCGCCGAACGGGCCGCGTTCCGTCGCGGCCTTACCAACGGTTAGTGCTGGACGTCCCGGGCACCCAAAGGACACGACGTGTGAACAACCGAGCGTCACCAAGACGAAAACGTCAGGAGCGTGATGACCGTTGTCGGATCACGCGACAGACCCGATGCTCGACCTGTGGTCACTTCCACTCCAGGACCATCCAACGATGACCGACGTCAGACACTGGGTGCGCGGGCGGCTCGCCGGTGTCGTCGCCGATGACCTGCTTGAGGACATTGTGCTGGTGGTCGTCGAGCTGGTGGCCAATGCCGAGCAGCACACCCACAGCCCCGAACGCCTCGCCATCAGCCCGCAGCCCAGCGCGATCCAGATCGAGGTCACGGACGGAGATCCCGCACTGCCTGTGCTCCTACCGGCTTCTCCGGTTCGGCTCGGTGGCCGTGGCGTCTATCTCGTCGATGCGCTCGCCACGCAGTGGGGAGTCCGGCAATGCCCACCAGGCAAATGTGTCTGGGCACTGTTCAAGCCGCCGGTCCCACCGGACTTTGCTCCGCCAGAACCTGCTGACAAGACGCACGACGAGCAGCGATGACCCGCGCGCTGTATGGGCGGGACCAGGAGGAACATGGTTACCACGACGTTGCTGTTGCTCCTCAATCACTGTCGGGCCTACTGTTGACCCGGTAATCAGCCCGTTGTGCTACGGGAGCTGATCCTGAGCGCCCAGCCCCCGCGCTCTCGCTCAGGACTCGTGGGCCTTCCCGCGTTGGGAGCGCCACATGATCGATCGTCGAACCTCGTTGTGGCCTGCCGGCCAGGTGATCGCCATCCACGGTGAGCAGCACGTCATCGCGAGGGTGAGTCGCGTGGTCGCGCCCGAGCGCATTGCGCAACGTTCCGAAATGGACACTCGCGGCGGACATACGTCGTTTGCGGCAAGAACCTATGCGGCCACGAAGGAAGGCGTCGAGTGAAGGGCATTCTCCGCATTGCCGTCGACCGGCATGCCGATGCGCACGTTGTGGCCGTTGCGGGCGAGATCGATCTGAGCACGGCGAAGCGGTTCGAGACGGCTGTCCTGGCGACCATCGACGAAGCGGCCGAACGGATGGTGGTTCTCGATCTCACCGGCGTGACGTTCCTGTCCTCCAACGGAATCGCCGCGCTCCTGCAGAGCAGGGCGCACAGCGCCGGCGCGGGCGTCGAGCTGCGAATCGTTGTCGCGGCAGCGACAGCCGCGCGGCGGTCGCTGGAACTCACGGGCCTGCTGGGCATGTTGGCCGACGACTCGACTCTTGCATCCGCTCTCAACCGGTGACTGTCCTACCTGTCCGGGGTTTGGCGTGGACACCACAGAGCAATCCCTTGAGCAAGAGCGGTGCTGGCTCGGCGCTGCGCGGAGAGAACCGAGATCACCGATGCCGTCATCCCCCGATCCCGCAGCCGAGGCCCATCACGACCTGATCGGTCAGCCACACGACGCGCAGGAGGAGGGCCCTGTCGCGGAGGCCGAGGCCGAAGCGGCGCAGATCAGTGAGTCGGACCAGCCACTAGGCTCCATGGGTGAACGGTTCAACCGCAAGTCCCCGTTCCTCATTGGGATGGCCGCCGCGGCGGGGGTCGCGGTCACCTATGGCCTGGTGCTGATGCTGGTGAGCCTGCGGGAGATCCTGATCCTGATCGGTTTGGCGCTGTTCGTCGCGATCGGCCTGGAACCGCTGGTGTCCTGGTTGGTGCGGCGTCGTTTTCCGCGGTGGCTGGCGGTCGCCACGGTGTTCGTGGCGGCGTTCGGTGCGGTCGGCGGGTTTCTCGCCGCCGCGATCCCCGTGGTGGTCGAGCAGGCCACGTCGCTTGTCGCCAGGGCACCGGAATACCTGCGCCAGGCCCAGGATCACAGCTCGTGGCTCGGCCGGCTCAACGAACGTCTCCACCTGCAGCAGGCGATCGAGAACTCCATCAGCGGCGGCTCCAGCCTGCTCAGCGCGGGGGTGGCCGTGTTCGGCGCCCTGACCAACCTGCTGGTCCTCATCGTGCTGACCGTCTACTTCGTCGCCGACCTGCCCCGCATCCGGGCCACGCTCTACCGGCTGATCCCGCACTCCCGGCGGCCGCGGGCGATCCTGATCGGTGACGAGATCTCCGCGAAGGTCGGCGGATATGTGCTGGGCAACCTGCTGATCTCGGTCATCGCCGGGGTGCTCACCCTGGTCTGGCTGCTGATCTTCGGCGTGCCCTTCGCGGTGTTGCTCGCCATCACCGTCGCGGTCCTCGATCTGATTCCCGTCGTCGGGTCGGTCATCGGCGGGGTCCTGGTCAGCTTGGTCGCACTGACGGTGTCCCTTCCGGTCTGCCTGGCCACCGTCGGCTTCGTCATCCTCTACCGGTTCGCCGAGGACTACGTGCTGGTACCCAAGATCATCGGCACGGCGGTGAAGGTGCCCGCCCTGGTCACCGTGGTGGCGGTGCTGCTGGGCGGCGCCCTGCTCGGCGTCGTCGGTGCGCTCGTCGCGATACCGATCGCGGCAGCCGGGCTCCTGCTGGCCGAGGAAGTGCTCTACCCCCGCCTCGACTCCGCTTGATTCCCGTCATTGTCCCAAGAAAGATCGGACGGCACGCGTTGAGGGCTCGCAAAGACAGACGGCCTGGGTTGATGGTGGCCGCATTGCTTGAGGAACTCCGACTACGCCGAGACAAAAGCGTGCAGCGGAAGCCGGGATTGGGTCAGCATCACCGCGGTGTGGCAGCTGTGGTGGCGGCGCGATTGCGTAGAGGTGCACCGGCGTCGTGCAGGTGGCGCAGGACTTGGGCGTAGGACTTGGCCAACGTGGCCTGACTGTAGGGGATGCCGTGCCGGGCGCAGAAGTTCTCCACGATGGGCTGGGCGTGGCGCAGGTTGGGCCGTGGCATGTGCGGGAACAGGTGGTGTTCGATCTGGTGGTTCAGCCCGCCCAGCAGGCCGTCGACCCATCGTCCGCCGGAGATGTTGCGGGAGGTCAGTACCTGCTTGCGCAGGTGGTCGACATTCTGCTCCTTGGTGAGGATGGGCATGCCCTTGTGGTTGGGGGCGAACGAGCATCCGAGGTAGACGCCCATCAGGCCCTGGTGCACGACGATGAACAGAATCGCCTGCCACGGCGACAGCACCAGGAACACCGCCGCCAGATAGCCCGCGAACGGAATCGTCAGCAGTGCGGCTTCCAGCGCGGGGCGTTCGACCTCACGGCGCAGCACCGCCTGGATGCTCGTGATGCGCAGCAAGGCGGCTTCCAGCAGCAGCAGGGGGAAGAAGAGGAACGCCTGGTACTTCGTGATCCACCGGTAGATGCCCTGCTTGGTGCGGGACTGGTCGCGGCTGAAGGCCAGCGCCGGGATCTCGATGTCGGGGTCCTGGTCCTCGTGGTTGGGGTTGGCGTGGTGCAGGTTGTGTTTGCCGACCCACCAACGGTAGCTGATCCCGGTGATGCCGCCGTGCAGATAGCCGACGAGGTCGTTGCGCCGGCCGGAGCGGAAGATCTGCTTGTGCCCGGCGTCGTGCCCGATGAACGCGAACTGGGTGAAGACCACGGCGAAGAACGCCGCGGTCAGCATCTGCCACCACGAGTCGCCCAGCAGCGCGAAGGCCAGTCCGCCCGCCGCGAGCAGCAGGAGGTTGATGGCCATGCGCGCGAAGTAGTACCCGCGCCGCCGCTCCAGCAGGCCGGCTTGTCTGATCTCCCGGGACAGCCGGGCGAAATCACTGCCTCGCCGCGGATCAGCGACGTGCGGGAGTGAGGTGTCCACTGTGGTCATTGTGACTGCTTTCCGGACAAGCGGCACTTGTCCTGGGACGTCAGGATCGGCGGCAGGCCAGAGTGGACGGTGGCGCATTGTCGTACTCGAACCCACCTCGGCGGCAGCGAATCGGTTCAGTCGCCAGGGACTGGGGCGAGTAGCGAGCAGTGGGGGCACGATGGCCCTCAATCGAGGGATTTCCGAACCAGGCTGGATCAAACCTCGGGGCCGGCGAACTGCCCGGCCAGGATGTCGGTGACCAGCTCCAGGCCGGATTCCCGGACCGTCAGGTCGAAGAAGCGCAGGCGGTCCACGGGGAACGCCTTGGCGCGCGGGCCCAGGAGATCGAGGATTCCGGCTGTCATCCCGCGGCCCCTTGGCTGGGTGGATCGTGCCTGCGCGCTGAAAGCGACGTCGGCCAGGGTCAGGAGCGAACGCTGCGATCGACCGCCAGCCTACTCCGCCCGACCCCGGGCCAGTGGACTCATCCGCGGCGGCCGGTCTCCCCGGGCCGGGCGGGCGGCTGGGCGTCCTTGCGGGTGGACCGGCGCAGGTTGCGGCGCAGCTGCCAGATCCGCAGGGATCCGGCGATGGCGGTCAGCAGGATCGCCCCGACGGCGGCCAGCAGCATCGCCACGGCCAGCGGCACCTGTCCGGACGCGCCGAAGTAGGACAGCTGCACCGACTGGGTGTTCTGCAGGATGAAGATCAGCAGGAGCACGAGCACAACCGCGAAGACGATGACCGCGATCCAGGTGTTGCTGGTACGCGTGCTGCGCAGGGGGTTGCGGGCCGGGGTGGCAGCGGGTGGCCCGGCAGCCGGGGGAGCGGTGTCCCCGCGGGTGAGTGGTTCGTTGGCGGCCTCAGGCCTGTCAATCATGGCGAACGCTTCCCTCGTTTGTCCTTTGCGGACGTAGTGGCCGGAGTGCCTTTGCCGGCCAGGATGTCGGCCACGC
>CBIMJO010000094.1:0-13688 GCA_966244135.1 uncultured Actinocrispum sp.
ATGGTGAGCGAGTAGGTGGTTGTGAGTGCACGGCTGCTGGGGAATGCGTAGGTGCTGGGGGAGTGCGTGGCTGCCTAGTGATGCCCGGTGCTGGAGATGCCCGGTGATGGGGAGTGCGCGGGCATTGGGGGAGTTCGCTGCGGGTGAACTGCTCGGTGACGTGACCGGTGGCACACTCGGGGTATGGCCAATCCGATTTCGCGCTTGCTCCGGAAGCTGTTCCGCCGCCGTGTGCCCGCAGGTGTGGGTCGGGGTGGCCGTCCTGGTGAGGCGGGTGGCTCGGCGGGGGTGCGGGAACCGCGCCGTCCCAAGCCCACCGGGCCGCAGTCGCTGGGTGCCAAGCCCATCCCGAGCGATGCCCAGACCGTGGCGTTGCGGGATCCTCGCCAGTGACGGACCGGGCGCATCTCGAGTTCACGGTCGCGGTACAGGACGCGTTGCCGGGCAACGTGGTCTGGTCGCCGTTCTCGGTCGCCAGCGCGTTGGCCCTGGTCGCGCGCGGTGCTGAGGGCACGACCAGGGACGAGCTGGTCGCGTTGCTCACCGGCGACAAGGCCGGTCAGGTCGAGGAGCTGAT
Source organism: uncultured Actinocrispum sp. (assembly GCA_966244135.1). GTDB lineage: Bacteria > Actinomycetota > Actinomycetes > Mycobacteriales > Pseudonocardiaceae > Kibdelosporangium. Next base: position 578 of record CBIMJO010000094.1, read on the forward strand.
CCGGCTGCTGGGTGAGGCCGAGGACGTCGTGGTGCCGCACAGTGACGACGAGCGGCCCGAGATCGCCGTGTCCAACACCCTCTGGGCGGATCAGCGGGTTCAGATCAAGCCCGGGTTCGCCGACGCGCTGACCAGCATGCCCAGTGGGTCGGTGCGGACCGCGCCGTTCAGCACGCATCCCGATCGTGCGCGGACCGAGATCAACGAGGACGTGGCTCGGACGACCCATGATCTGATCCAGGACCTGCTGCCGGACGGCGTGATCAAATACGACACCGTTGCCGCGCTGGTCAACGCGCTGTACCTGAAGGTCGGCTGGCGGCACGCGTTCACCGAGTCGGCGACGACGCCCCGGGAGTTCCACGCGCCCGGCGGAACCGTGCGGGTGCCGATGATGTTCGTCAGTGAGACCTTGGGCTACGCAAGGACTTCTGGGTGGCAGGTTGTGCAGCTGCCGACTGTCGGCCAGGTGGAGGCCGTGGTCCTGCTGCCCGACGGCGACCTGGCCGACGTGGACGCGGGCACGCTGGAGACGCTGCTCGCCGCGCCGAAGCGGCAGATGGTCAGCTTGCGGCTGCCCAAGTTGAGCCTGAAGCTGCAGGCCGAGCTGACCCCCGTGCTGAACACCCTGGGTGTGCGGACGGTGTTCACGAATGACGCCGACCTGTCCGGGATCAGTGAGGATCCGCTTGCGGTGCAGGCGGTTCTGCACGAGACAGTGCTCAAACTGGACGAGCAGGGCCTGGAGGGTGCGGCGGCGACGGCCGTGATGATGCGTGTGCTGTCGTTCAACCCGCAGCAGCCGGTCGAGGTCGTCGTGGACCGGCCGTTCCTGTTGCTGGTGCGGCACACCAGGACCGGGGCCGTGTACTTCTCGGCGAGAGTGACCGACCCGTCCTAGGCTGGCCGCATGCCAACCGTACGAGTCGACCGTGATGGTCCAGTGTGGACAGTTGTGCTGTCGCGGCCGGAAGCGCGCAACGCCGTGGACGGCCCGACCGCGCAAGCACTCGCCGACGCCTTCCGCGAGTTCGACGCGGCCGAGGACGCGAAGGTCGCGGTGCTGTGGGGCGAGGGCGGCACGTTCTGTGCGGGCGCGGACCTCAAGGCGATCGGCACCGAGCGCGGAAACCAGGTGACCGCCGACGGCGACGGCCCGATGGGACCGACCCGGATGCGCCTGGGCAAACCGGTGATCGCCGCGGTGGCCGGCTACGCGGTGGCCGGCGGCCTGGAACTGGCTATCTGGTGTGACCTGCGAGTGGCCGCCGAGGACGCGGTCTTCGGGGTGTTCTGCCGCCGGTGGGGCGTGCCCTTGATCGACGGCGGGACCATCCGGCTGCCGAGGCTGATCGGCCAGAGCCGCGCGATGGACATGATCCTCACCGGCCGGGCGGTCGACGCCCAGGAGGCGTTGGCCATCGGGCTCGCCAATCGCGTTGTGCCGCAAGGCGAGGAGCGCGCGGCCGCCGAAGCCCTCGCCCGCGACCTCGCCCAGCTCCCCCAGACCTGCATGCGCCAGGACCGCCTCTCCACCCTCGAACAGTGGAGCCTCGACGAGCAGACCGCCCTGGCCGGTGAACACCAGCACGGCCTGAAGTCCCTCGCCGACGGCGCATTGGAAGGCGCCGCACGGTTCACAGCCGGAGCCGGACGACACGGCGCCGCCACCACCCCCAACTAGGCACCGGAAACCCGAGGGGGGCGCGGAGAGGGCGGCGGAGAGGTAGGTGCAGGCGCGGACCGGAAGAACATGGGCGAACGGTGAGCAAGGAAGGGCGCGGACGCGAAGAACAAGGGCAGCAACGAGAGCGGGCAGGGAAGGACGCGGGCGGGAAACCAAGGCAACAGTGCGGCATGGGCCGGAAAAGACCTGGTCCCGCTGAGGCTGGTGTTCGTTGACGGCCCGCGGCGCTGGCGCGTAGGTCATGACCACGATGGTCGATCGCGGCTTGCTCGTGGCGGAGGCGAATCCAGCTGCACTACCTGTGCATGCGCAGGCGTCCGTTTCCCCGATTGTGTCGGTGGCGGCCGGTAGTTTGGATCTTCGGGGGATGCTCAGGGCGGGTGCGATGGGGTTTTGGCTGGTCAGTGGGGATGATGGCGCGGTTGTGTCACGTTTGCCGGGGGTCTCTCGTCTGGGTGTGGACGGGGTGGGCGAGAGGAGCTTTCCGATGACACGGGTTGCGGGTGTGCAGGCTGGGCGGGCCGGTGTGGTGGGGCGGTTGGTGTATCGGTTCGCCGCCAGGCGGTTCGGGGTTGTTCCCGAACCGCTGGCCGTGATGATGCATCATCGTGGCCTCGCGTTGACTGGTGGCGTTCAGGAGCTGATGGCCGAACGGGCCAGCAGGACCTTGCCGAAGTCGGTTCGTGAACTGGCTGTTTACCGGACGGCCGTACGGCTGGGGTGTGAGTGGTGCATTGATTTCGGCACCATGCTCCAGCGGTTGAGCGGGCTGGATGTCGATCGGTTGCGGGAGATCGACGACTACGCCACGTCCCCGAAGTACACCGAGCGGGAGCGGCTGGCGATCGCGTACGCCGATGCGATGACCGCCACACCCGTTCAGGTGACCGACGCGCAGGTCGCCGAGCTGGTGGCCGTGTTCGGGGAGCGGGGCGTGGTCGAGCTCACCTACCAGATCGCGCTGGAGAACATGCGCGGCCGCACCAACAGCGCCCTGGGCATCGCCGAGCAGGGGTTCTCGTCCGGAGACGCCTGCCGGGTGCCGCTCACTCCGGGACGCGAGTGAGCTTGTCCGGGTTCACCACGTCGTACACCCCGGCGATCCTGCCGTCGCGCACGGCGAACACGTTCACCCGGCGGGCGATCTCCGGGTGGGCCTCGTCCGCCGGGGTGTACGGCAGGTAGAGGCCGAGGTCGCCGTTCACCAGCACCGGTTCGCCGCTGATCCGGCTCAGCTTGTACTTGGCCATCAGGCCGATCATGAAGCGGGCCACCTTCTCGCGGCCGGTGATGACGTTGACGGTCGTGCGGGCCTTGCCGTTGGAGTCGCCGGTCAGTGCCACGTCGGGGTGCAGCAGTTCGATGACGGACTGCAGGTCGCCGCTGGTCACGGCAGCCACGAAGCGTTCGACCAGCGAGCGCTGCTCCTCCAGCGAGGCCCGCGGCGGCGGATCGGCATCCGCGACGGCCTTGCGCCCGCGGGAGGCGTACTGCCGGGCCGTCGCGGTGGCACAGCCTAGGGTCTCCGCGATCTCCTCGAACGGCACGCTGAACGCGTCGTGCAGCACGAACGCCACCCGCTGCTCGGGGGTCAGCTTGTCCAGCACCACCAGCGCGGCCATCCGCACGCCGTCCTCGCGCACGATGGCGTCCAGCGGGTCCTCGGCAGGCTGTGCGGTCAGCGGCGTCACCACCGGCTCCGGCAGCCAGGACCCGAAGTAGCGCTCCCGCTGCACGGCCGCCGAGCGCAGCCGGTCCAGGCAGAGCCGGCCGGTCACGGTGGTCAGCCAGGCGCGCAGGTCCCTGATCCCGCTCCGGTCCACAGTGGACAGCCGGAGCCAGGCCTCCTGGACCGCGTCCTCGGCGTCGGACAGCGTCCCGGTCAGCCGGTAGGCGACCCCGAGCAGATGCGCCCGGTGCTCGCGGAACTCCTCGGCGAGGGTGTCCTGGCTGACGGTCACAGAACCCATGTTAGGCGTAGGCATAAGCTTGCGGCGTGGCTGGACGGATCCGGGATAGCGATATCGCCCTTGTGCGTGAGCGCAACCAGATCGACGAGGTGATCGGCGAGTACGTCGCGTTGCGCCGGGTCGGCGGGGGAGCGGTCAAGGGCCTGTGCCCGTTCCACGACGAGAAGACCCCGTCGTTCAACGTGCGCCCCACGCACGGGACGTTCCACTGCTTCGGCTGTGGTGAGGGCGGCGATGTCATCGCCTTCCTGTGCAAGATCGACCACCTGACCTTCGTCGAGGCGGTGGAGCGGCTCGCCGAGCGCGTCGGCGTCAAGCTGACCTTCGAGGGCGGCGGGACCAGCGTCCAGCGTGACCGCGGCACCCGCTCCCGGCTGGTCGACGCCCATCGCACCGCCGCCGAGTTCTACGCCGAGCAGTTGCGCACGCCCGAGGCCCAGGCCGCCCGGGAGTTCCTGGCGCAGCGCGGGTTCGACCAGGCCGCGGCCACCCAGTTCGGCTGCGGGTTCGCCCCGGGCGGCTGGGACGCGCTGACCAAACACCTGCTCGGCCGCGGGTTCGAGCTGCCCGAGCTGGAGAAGGCCGGGCTGGTCAAGGCCGGCCGGCGCGGCCCGATCGACCAGTTCCACCGCCGCCTGCTCTGGCCGATCAAGGACCTCGGCGGGGACGTGGTCGGCTTCGGCGCCCGCCGGATCTTCGACGACGACCAGATCCAGGCCAAGTACCTCAACACCCGGGAAACGCCGATCTACAAGAAGTCCCAGGTGCTGTTCGGCCTGGACATGGCCAAGCGGGAGATCTCCAAACGCCACCAGGTGGTGGTCGTCGAGGGGTACACCGACGTCATGGCGATGCACCTGTCCGGCGTGCCGACGGCGGTCGCGTCCTGTGGCACGGCGTTCGGCACCGAGCACATCAACGTCCTGCGCCGCCTGCTGATGGACGACTCGTTCTTCCGCGGCGAGGTGATCTACACCTTCGACGGCGACGAGGCCGGCCAGAAGGCCGCGATGAAGGCGTTCGACGAGGACCAGCGGTTCGCCTCGCAGACGTTCATCGCGGTCGCCCCGGACGGCATGGACCCTTGTGAGCTGCGGCAGGCCAAGGGCGACGTCGCGGTGCGCGATCTGGTCGCCCGCCGCCAGCGGCTGATCGAGTTCTGGCTGCGGTCCGAGCTGGCCGGGCACGACCTGGAAGCGGCCGAGGGCCGGGTGCAGGCGCTGCGCCGGACTGTGCCGCTGGTGGCGCAGATCAAGGACGTGGCGCTGCGCGACGAGTACGCCCGCCAGCTCGCCGGCTGGATCGGCTGGGACGACATCCAGACCGTGGTCCGCCGGGTCCGGGACATCTCCACCGGCAAGTCCGCGCCGCGCAAGGCCGCCCCGGTGGACGAGAACCAGGGCGCGCTGGCGATCGAGGTCCAGGGCCCGCGCCGGCCCCGGCCGAACGACCCCGAGCTGCACCTGCAGCGTGAGGCGCTGAAGTCGGCGTTGCAGGTCCCGCACCTGGCCGGCCCGGTGTTCGACAGCCTGCCCACCGAGGCGTTCACCGAGCCCGCTTACCAGGAACTGCACCTGGGCCTGCAGTCCGCCGGCGGGGCGTCGAGCGGGCTGGCCGGGCCGGCACTGGTCGACGCGGTCGCCAGGAACTGCGCCCACCAGGTGGTCCAGTCGCTGGTCACCGAGCTGTCCGTGGAACCCATGCGCGCCCGGCCCGAGCCGGACATGCGCTACGTCGAGAGCCTGATGGCCGCGCTGAACAAGAGCGTGGTCGCCCGGCAGATCGCGGATATCAAGTCGCGGCTGCAGCGGCTGAGCCCGCTGGAGAACGCCGACGAGTACCGGGCGCTGTTCGGCGACCTGGTGGCCATGGAGCAGTACCACAAGGCGTTGGGGGAGCAGGCTTCCGGGAGTCTCGCGTAATGCTTCGACGGTTCATCGACCGGATCACCGGGCGCGCGGTCCCCGAGGGCTTCGAGGGCACGCTGGATCCCGAGGAGCACGTGCTGGCCACGGCCGAGGTGAAGTCCGGCGGGCACCTGGTCGCGACCTCGCACGGGCTGTGGCTGCCCGGGTCGCGCCGGGTCGGCTGGCACCTGATCAGCAAGGCGACGTGGGGCGGCGGGGCGCTGATCCTGATCGAGGCCGAGGAGGCCTCCCAGGCGGGTGACGCGGTCGTGCTGACCGACCTGCCGCCGGTCCGGTACGTGCTGATCGGCGCCGGGCGGCTGCCCGATGTGGTGCACGCCCGGGTGACGAAGTCGATCACGTCGCGGCACCGGCAGGAGCTGCCCGGCGGCGGAGCCTGGTTCGTGCAGCGCAAAGTCCCAGGTCAGGATGGGGTCGTGCTGCAGGTCCGGCCCGATCCGGGGACCTCGGAGGAGGCCGTCGAGCGGGTCGCGCGGGAGGTCGCCGCGAAGTTGAGGTTGATGTCGGAGCCCCCTCAGCAATAAAGTACGTACGTACGGTTTGCTGGAGGTGGATATGTGGGACCCCGACAAGTACCTGACCTTCGCCGATCACCGGTCCAGGCCCTTCTACGAGCTGGTCGCCCGGATCCAGGCCGGGTCGCCGCGCCGCGTGGCGGACCTGGGCTGCGGGCCGGGCACCCTGACGACGGTGCTGGCGGATCGCTGGCCCGGCGCGACGCTGGAGGCGATGGACTCCTCCGAGGAGATGGTCACCGCTGCCCGATCGCGTGGCATCGATGCCTATGTGGGTGACGTCGCCGGCTGGAAACCGCAGGACGACACCGACGTGATCGTCACCAACGCAGTCCTGCAGTGGGTGCCCGGGCACGACGCGATCCTGCGGTCCTGGGTGGCGGCGCTGCCGTCCGGCGCGTGGATCGCGCTGCAAGTCCCAGGGAACTTCGAAGCGCCCTCACACGCGCTCGTGCGGGAACTCGCGGCCGGCTCATGGCGCTCGCGGCTGGAATCGGTGATGTTGCGCGAGGAAGACGCCGTCTTCACGCCCACCGAGTACGCGACGATCCTCGGCGACTGCACGGTCGACGCGTGGGAGACGACCTACGTCCAGGTGCTCACCGGACCCGATCCGGTCCTGGAATGGATCACCGGCACCGCCCTGCGGCCGATCAAGGCGGCCCTGTCGCCCGATGAGTGGACGGCCTTCCGGGCCGACCTGGCACCCCGGCTGCGCGAGGCCTACCCGCAACGCCCCGACGGCCGTACGTGGTTCCCGTTCCGCCGCGTGTTCGCCGTGGCTCAGACGCCCTAACCCTCGCGGCCCAGCTTCTCGCCGATCTTGGCCCGGGCGACTCCGGCGGCGCTCTGGATGGCCGGGTGCTCCACGATGCCGCGGTACGCGCGCATGATCTGCTCGTAGCGCTCCCGGCCCGCCTTGGCGCCCAGTACGTAACCGACGGCCACACCCACCAGGAACAGCTTCATGCTCTCCGCCTCCCACCGCCCGACTACGTCCCACCATCTTCCCCCAGACACCACCCCCCTGCCGACCAGACCTCAACGGCATGCGCTAGAGTTACTTCCTGTCAGGCCGGGACCATCCGGTAGACAACCGAGTGGTCCTCCATAGCTCAATTGGCAGAGCATTCGACTGTTAATCGAAGGGTTGCTGGTTCGAGTCCAGCTGGAGGAGCAAAACCCCAGGACAACAAGCCTGGGGTTCTTTTGTTATCCGGGGCTGGTAGCTCAGGGACTGTGGGCGCTGTGGCGGCGGCACTGGTGCCGGGCGCATTGGGTTTCGGGCGCTCGGTACCATCGACCACGGCCCTCGAGGGGCGGTAGCTCAGTTGGTCAGAGCAGGCGACTCATAATCGCTTGGCCGCGGGTTCGAGCCCCGCCCGCCCCACCTCGTGCGTTGCGCGGTCGCTGGTAGGCGGTCGCGTACTGTCTCAAGCGCCGTCACCTCTCCTTCAGCCCATCGGGTTATTGGGTATTCATTTGTGCCTAGGGAATTGGTGGGGTTTCACCTTTGGTTTGAGGGTGGCGGGAATTTGTCATTGGGGTGCGTTGGGGTGGTGGGTGTCGTTCAATGGGTTTGTTGGGTTGGGCGATTCGCGCAATGAGGGGTTTCTGATGACTGTCGATGTTCCTGCTGATGTCCGGGACATGTACATGGTGCACACCGCTTTCCGGCGTGAGTTCCGGTTGTTGCCGGGGCTGGTTCGTGCGGTCGCCGCTGGGGATGTCGAGCGTGCGCGCGTTGTCGCTGGTCACGCCGCTCTGCTCGACGGCACGCTGCACCACCACCATGGCATGGAGGACCGGCATTTGTGGCCGTTGCTGCTCGAGCGGGTCCCGGATGAGCTCGAGCCGCTCGTGCACACGATGGAGGGGCAGCACGAGGGGATCGACAAACTCGGCGTGGAGGTGAGGGCAAGCTTGGACGCCTGGCGGGAAAATGCCGACCCGCAGACCCGGGAACGGCTCGCGTCCGCTTTCGAAAAGCTCATCCCCGCGCTGGAGGAGCATTTGGGGATGGAGGAGCAGCAGGTTCTGCCGTTGATGGAGAAGCACATCTCGCAGGCCGAATGGAGCGCGATGGTGCAGGAGGGCGCGGCGTCGGCCAATCCCGGGGACGTGCCGCTGATGCTCGGCCTGATGATGTACGAGGGCGACCCCGAGGTCGTCGATGCCACCATCGGCCAGTTGCCGCCGGAGATCCAGCCGGTCATTCGCGAGGCGGCGTGGAACGCCTTCCAGGCGCACTCCGAACTCGTGCACGGCACCACGACCCCGCGGCGCAGCACCGAGTGGTGAGCCGCTGAGCCGGCCCGGCACTCACGAGTGCCGGGCGGCCCGGACCAGGGGAGCGACCGGGCTGAACCCCAGCATCCCGGGCAGCGCGCGGATCGCCGTCCGGGCGCCGGTGAGGCTGATCGTCCCGGCGCGCAGGCCCTCGTTCAGCTCGATCTCGCCCTCCCACATCTGGTAGAGCGTGCGCAGATCCGACTTGAGCACCGCGTCGATGTCGAACCCCGGGTCGTAGTTGCACACCGACGCCTCGCCCGGTTCGAGCACCAGCCAGAACGTTCGGTGCCGGTCGGCCACCTCCACCTGGATCACCGACCGCTTGCGCACCTGCGACGTGTCGACCTGGCCGTGCATCCACCACATCAGCACCTCGGGGTCGAGTTCCTCCGGTCGTGGGTCGCCGAACGCGTACCGTGCGCCCCAGTCGGCGAGCCCGAACACGATCGGGCGAAGTTGGTCACCCGCTTCCGTGAGCTTGTAGCCGTCGGCCGACCGCTCGATGAGCCCGGCGTGGTGCAACTGCCGCAGCCGGCGGGAAAGCAGGGCACGCGACAGGCCGGGCAGACCGCGGGCGATCTCGTTGAACCGGGTCGCCCCGATCAACATGTCCCGCACGATCAGGAGCGTCCACCGGTCGCCCAGCACCTCGACGGCACGGACGATCGGGCAGTACTGGCCGTAGGTTCGCATAGTCGTAAGTCGGCTGAGCTGGGCCGGACCGTTACGGCCGGTTCAGTCTGTGAACTACCTCGGAGCCGGTTGGAGTTCCTAGCGTCTGTCCTCATGACCATGACTGAGACCATCCAGGCAACCGGCACCTACCCGACCCCGGCCCGTGCGGACGACGCGCGGTTCGTCGAACTCGCGGCCCGCATCGGCGCCGTCGCGGCCAGACACGCGGGCGAGCACGACCGCGACGCGACCTTCGTGACCGAGGCCTACGAAGCGATGCGCGAGACCGGTTATCTCGCGCTCGCCGTGCCCGAGGAGTTAGGCGGCTTGGGCGCGAGCATCCGTCAAGTGTGTTACGCGCAAGCAGAACTGGCGCGACATGACGGCGCGACGGCACTCGCGTCGACCATGCACCACTACCTAACGCTCGTACAGGTCTACCGTCGTCGCAACGGTGCGCCGGACGCTGAAGGGGTGCTCCGCAGGATCGCGTCCGAAGGCATCGTGATCGCGACCAGCGGCGGCTCGGACTGGCTGTGGCCCACGACGACCGCGGTCCGGGAAGGCGACAACCTCAGGATCAACGGGCGTAAGGCCTTCTGTAGCCAGTCGCCTGGCGCGACGGTCGTGGCCACGTGCGCGGCGATCGACGACGAGGTCCTGCACTTCAGCGTGCCGCTGTCGGCGCCGGGCGTCCGGATCGAGGAAACCTGGGACACGCTGGGCATGCGCGGCACGGCGAGCCATGACGTCGTGATGGAGGACGTGCTCGTCCCGGTCGACAAGATCGCTGGGCGTCGTCCGTACGGTGAGTTCGGCGCGCCGTTGATGGCCGCGCTGGTGCATTTCGCGCCGGTCGCGGCGGCCACTTACTTTGGCATCGCGGCGAAAGCGCGCGACATCGCGGTCGCCGGAGCTAAGAACGCGTCACCGCGGCAAGTCGGGCTGATGGACGCCAAGCTGCGCTGCGCGTGGTGGGCGGTGCTCGGATCCGTCGACGAGATCGGCGAGGACTACACGGCGACCCCGGCCACGATGGCGACGCTGATGCTGGCCAAACGCCAGGTCGTGGTGGAGGCGATCGAGGTCGTCAACCTGGCGATGGACGTCCTCGGTGGCCGGTCGTTCTACCGGCACGCCGGACTGGAGCGCGCGTACCGCGACGTGCGGGCCGGCACGTTCCACCCGTTCAACCCGGAGGCCACGCTGACCTACGCGGGCAAGCTGGTCCTCGGCGACCCGGGCAGCTCGGCCTGATTCTGGACTGGGCGTTCTGTTAAAGTTGTGCGGTGGCCAGGACCAAGGAGTTCGACCCGGACACCGCGCTGCGGGCGGCGCTGGAGCTGTTCTGGCGCCGCGGCTACGAGGCGACGTCGATGCAGGACCTGGTCGGGCACCTGGGGATCGGCCGGGCCAGCATCTACGCCACCTTCGGCAGCAAGCGCGAGCTGTACCTCAAGGCGCTGGACCGGTACTGCGCGGACACCGGTGGCCGCAACGCCCACCTGCTGTGCGGCTCCGGTCCGGCCTTGCCGGGCATCCGGCAGTACATCGAGGCCCTGGTGGACGAGCCCAAGGGCTGTTTCGTGACCAACACGGCTGTCGAGCTGCCGCACGACGAGAGCGCGGCCGAGCTGGTCGACATCGGCCTGAACGGCCTGCAGGCGGCCATCGCCGGAGCCCTGGTCCGCGCCCAGGACCAGGGCGAACTCGCCGCGGACAAGGATCCGCAAGCGCTTGCGCGGTTCCTGGTGACGTTCGTGCAGGGCGTCCGGGTGCTGGCCAAGCGACCCGACCGGCAGCGCCTGCGCGACGCGGTCGACGAGGCGATGTCCCTGCTGGCCTGATACTGGAACACTCAGTCCGGAAACGGTTCGGCCCAGGGCTCCGGGGCCAGCTGGGCGGCGTTGATCACCCCGGACAGCAGCCGGTACCAGCCACAGCAGATCACCGCCTCCAGAATGATGTCGTCGCCCCAGTGGTTCCGTAGCACTGCCAGGGTTTTGTCGCTGATACTGCAGGTCTCGTGCAGCTCGTCAGCAAGCCGCAGTGCCGCGCTGTCGAGCTCGTCCCAGACCGGGTCCTCCGGTGAACCCGTTGCGGTGGAGCGGATCTGCGCCTCGGTCAGCTGGACGTGCGGCCGGGCGAACGCGATGATGTGCACGCCCCACTCGTAACCGGCGCCGCAACGGGCAGTCGTGCGCGCGATCAGCAGCTCACGGTGACGCACCGGCAGTCGTGGGTGGCCCAGCAAACCGGCGCCGAGCGGGCGCATCCGCGACGCCAGGTCCGGGTGGATCTCCAGCAACCGGAACAGCGCCAGCGGCTCGATATCGCCCACCCCGGGCGGCATCCACTTGCGCAGACGCTCCTCGGTCGCGGCGTCGTACGGCGGTGTCAGCGGGCTGATGCGGGCCATCCTGGGCCTCCCTCTGCTTCGGATTCCGTAGCAGACGCTACTGCTACGATTTTCGTAGCGCAAGGAGGTCGAGATGGACGCGCGTGCTCACGGCCGCAAGGTGGCGCAGCTATTCGAGCTGCTCGGCAAACGCTGGCAGCTGCGGATCATCTGGGAGCTGCGGGCCGGCCCGGCGACCTTCCGTGAGCTGCGACGACGATGCGACGAGATCTCGCCGAGCGTGCTGGCTGCCCGGCTGGCCGAACTGCGCGAGGCCGGGATCGTCGAGCACCGGGACGGCTACCGGCTCACGCCGGCCGGCGCCGAGCTGATCGAGGTGTACCAGCCGGTCTCCGCATGGGTCGGCCGCTGGTTCTGATCGGGACTACCGTGTCCGGTGTGCGAGTAGCGACCTGGAACGTCAACTCCATCAAGCAGCGGGTGCCCCGGTTCCTGCCATGGCTCGACGAGCGGCAGCCCGATGTCGTGTGCCTGCAAGAGACCAAGCTCACCGACGACGCCTTCACAGCGTTGCTCGGCGATGAGCTGGCCAAACGGGACTATGCCGTGGCCCTGCACGGTGAGCTGCAATGGAACGGCGTCGCGATCCTGTCCAAGGCCGGGCTGGACGATGTCGTCGTGGGAGTGGCCGGTGCGCCCGGGTTCCCGCACCAGGAGGCCCGCGCGGTGGCCGCGACCTGCGGCGGGATCCGCGTGCACTCGCTGTACGTGCCCAACGGCCGAGTCCCGGATTCCGACCACTACCAGTACAAACTCGCCTGGCTGGCGGCATTGCGCGAGGTCGTGCGGACCGGTCCAGCGGACGCGATCGTCTGCGGCGACATGAACATCGCACCCGCCGACGAGGACGTGTTCGACCCGGACGCCTACATCGGACAGACCCACGTCACCGCGCCCGAACGTGCGGCCCTGGCCGAGCTGCAAGCGCTCGGCCTGCACGACGTGGTCCGCGAGAAGTGGCCTGACAAGCGCATCTTCACCTACTGGGACTACCGGGCCGGGATGTTCCACCAGGACCTCGGCATGCGGATCGACCTGATGCTGGCCAGCGAGCCGGTCGCCGGACGGGTCCAGGCCGCGTGGGTGGACCGCCAGGCGCGCAAGGGAACCGGGCCCAGCGACCACGCACCGGTGATCCTCGATCTCGACGAGGCGCCGGACGGGGACATCGGTCCGGTCGTCCCGCCGCCGTCCGCCCGCGCGCCCAGACGAGGGTCGAAGAAGCTGCCCCAGGCCAAGTAGCTCAGTACGCCACGCCGAGCACCCGGCCGATCGTGCCGGGCCGGTCGAGCACGGCCAGCATCAGGTGGGCGACGTCGGCCCGTGAGATTTTCGTGCCGCCACGCAGGTTCTGGTCGAACGCGGTCCGGTAGTCGCCGGTCAGCGGCCTGTCGACCAGCTGCGGCGGGCGCACGACCGTCCACTCGAGACCACTGTCGCGCAGGGAGTCCTCCATCACCGCCAGGTCCTCGTAGTGCTTGCGGAGGATAACGCTGATCATCGGGCTGAGCAGGTGCCGCATCCAGAACCCGTCGCCGGGGTCGTGCGTCGGCGGATGCGGCCGTCCTGGCGCCGGGAACGTGCCGACCGGCGCCGCGCTGACCACGACGATCCGCTTGACATCG